>NZ_JBFAET010000033.1:0-66225 GCF_040642095.1 Streptomyces sp. NPDC020362 | reverse complement strand
GAAGGGGCGCGCGGCCGCGCGCCCCTTCCGTGGCGACCGGGACGGACCGAAGCGGCAGGCATGTGTTCACCTGCACACGGAGGCGGTCATTCCACGTTGAACAACGGTCGCCGGATCGCATGACGTGACCACACCCGGGCGCGTACGCTCGGACGAGCCGCACACCGGCGGTGAGAAGGGGGACCGATGACCATCGCGGGCGCGCGACAGCGAGCGTCACGGCTGGCCGCACGACTGCGTCGCTCCCGTCCGGGCTCGGCGATGCGCTCGCTCGCCGCCGACCTCGCCACCGCCGTCTGCGCACGGGGGCAGACACCGGGCGGCGTACGGGACTTGTGCCAGGCGCTGTGCGAGGAGATGAGCGTACGGCGGGCCGGGCGGCCGGTGAAGCTGCGCTTCGAGCGCTTCCCGGACGAGATCGAGGTCACCGGCCTGTGCGTGGAGTTCCAGGACTTCGACCTGGTCATCGTGGAGGAGCGGGCCGCGGCCATGCAGCAACTGGTCATCCTCGGACACGAGTTGTGGCATCTGCACGCCGGGCACCGGCACCACGACCTGGCCGGGGCCGCCGCGGCCCGCGCGCTCGCGGACGAGCCCGCCCTGCGCGACATGGCACTGACCGCGGCCGCCCGCAACGGCTCCCGGGAGGCCGACGAGGCCGACGCCGACGACTTCGGCCACCGACTGGCCACCCTGCTGCGGCCCCAGCTGGCCGGACCCGGACCCGGCGCCCCCCTCGACCCGGTCCAGCGCTCCCTCGGCTATCGCGGACGCGGCGGAGCCGCGCGGTGACCCTGGCGCTGAACCCCGCCGGCATCCTCAGCGAGTTCTACATCTCCTTCTGGATCCCGACCGCCGTACTCACCGCCGCCCTGGCGATCAAGCTGCCCACGATCATCCGGCTGTGGCGGGACCCGCTGCTGCGCGCGGTCGGCGGGCTGCTGCTGCTCGCCTGCGGGGTGTTCGTGTTCTGCACGCCCTCCACGATCGCCGCCGTCAACCGGCTGACCGGTGTGCCCAACATCTCGGCGCCCTGGTGCTATTCGCTGATCACCGCGTTCTGCGGGTCCTGTCTGCTGCTGATCATCACCTGGCGCAACGGCCTGCCCGACCGCTCGGCCGTCACCCGTCGCGCGCTGCGCTGGGTCGTCTCGGTCTACTGCGGGGTGATCGTCGCCCTGTGGGCCCTGTTCCTGCTCGCCGACGCGCCCGTGGAACGGCTGCGGGACCTGGACACGTACTACGCCACCACCCCGTTCATGCGCGAGGAGATCCTCCTCTACCTCGTCGCGCACGCCGTGGCCGTCCTGATCACCTCCCGGCTGATCTGGAACTGGGTGCGCACCGAGGGGCTGGACGCCTGGCTGCGCTGGGGACTGAAGCTGCTGGGCGCCGGCTACGTGATGAACCTGATCTTCGACGCGTCCAAGCTGACCGCCGTCACCGCGCGCTGGTTCGGGCGGAACCTGGACTGGCTCAGCACCGACCTCGCCCCGCCCGAGGCCGCCCTGTCCGCCATCCTGATCGCGGTCGGCTTCATCCTGCCGCACGCCGGCCAGTACCTGCACGACCGCTGGCGGGTCCGGCGCGCCCACCGCGAACTGGGGCCGCTGTACCAGCTGATGCGGGCCGCGAGCGGCGAAGGCGTGCCGTTCGTGCTGCGGGCCACCCCCGAGCTGCGGCTGACCCGGCGCGAGACGTTCATCCGGGACGTGCTGCTGCCGCTGGCCCGGCACATGGACACCGGCCTGGGCCGGCGCTCGTACGACGCCGCGCTCGGCCTCGGCCACCCGCCGGAGCGCGCCCGGGCACTGGCTGCCGCGGTGAGCATCCTCGACGCGATCGAGGCCAAGCACCGAGGCCCCGAGCCGCCCGAACCCGCCGAGAGCCCCGACACCACGAGCCTGCTGCAGGAGATCGGTGCGGTGTCCCGGGCCCTGCGCCACCTTGACGAGATCGAGGCGGTACGCGCCCGTGCGGCCGCCCCAGCAGAGAGCGTGTCCGTCCATGAGTGACCGCCCCACCACCGCCGTCGTCCTCGGCGGCTCCCTCGCCGGCATGCTCGCGGCCCGGGTCCTGGCCTCCTTCGCCGGCCGGGTCACCGTCGTCGAGCGGGACACGCTGCCCGAGGGCCCCGAGCCGCGCCGGGGCCTGCCGCAGGCCCGGCACGTCCACCAGCTCTGGTCGGGCGGTGCACGGGCCCTGGAGGAGCTGCTGCCGGGCGCGACGGGGCGGCTGCGGGCGGCGGGGGCGCACCGGCTGCCGGTCACCACGGACATGGTGTGCCTGTCCCCGCACGGCTGGTACCGGCGGTGGGCCGAGTCGCACCACATGATCCTGTGCAGCCGCGACCTGCTGGACGCCACCGTGCGCGCGCAGGTGCTCGCCGACGATCGGATCGAGGTCGTCGAGCGGGCCGAGGCGGTCGGGCTCACCGGCACGGGCGCCGCGGTCACCGGCGTCCGGATCCACCCGCACGACGGGGACGAGCGCACGATCGCGGCCGATCTGGTCGTCGACGCGACCGGGCGGGGCTCGGGCACGCCCCGGTGGCTGGCCGGGCTGGGGCTGCCCGCGCCGGAGCGGCGGGAGGTCAACTCCGGTATCACGTACGCGAGTCGGCAGTACCGGGCGCCCGAACAGGCGCGGGACGGCTTCCCGGTGGTGACCGTGCAGCCCGATCCGCAGGCGGGAGAGGCGGGCCGCGGCGGTGTGCTGCTGCCGGTGGAGAACGGCCGGTGGATGGTGACGCTGTACGGCTCCCGGGGCGGCGAACCCTCCGCGGACACCGGGGACTTCCTGCGCTACGCACAGCAGGAGCTGCGGCACCCGATCATCGCCGAGCTGCTCGCCGGTGCGGAGCCGCTCGGCGAGGTGACGGTCACCCGGACCACCGCGAACCGGCGCTACTTCTACGAGCGGATGCCCGCGTGGCCCGAGAACTTCGTGGTGCTCGGGGACGCGGTGTGCGCGCTGAACCCCGTGTACGGGCACGGGATGTCGGTCTCGGCGCAGTCGGCACTGGCGCTGCGGGACGCACTGCGCCGCCGGGGCGGGCTCGGCGCTGCAGGTCTGTCCCGGCACGTGCAGAAGGAGGTGGGGCGTACGGTCCGCACGGCCTGGGACCTGGCGATCGGGGTGGACGTGTTCTACCCGGGCGCCACGGAGTCCGGCCCCACCCTGCGCGACCGGGTCCTGTCCGCCTACGTCGGCCGTCTGCTGCACACCGCGACGGGCAACGGCCGCATCGCCCGCAGAGTCACCGACGTGACGTCCCTGGAGCGCGGGCCGGAAACCCTGCTGACGCCGAGCATGCTGGTCGCTGCCGCGGTGGGGCCGCTGAAGCCACGGCTCGCGGCTCCGCCGCTGACACCGGAGGAACGAAAGGCCGCGGGGGTTTTGTAGGGCGGGTACGGTCCGTCGTCGGCTGCGGGTGCGCGGCTGCCGTGCGTTGCCGGGCGCGGGTGCGTGGGAGCTGGTCGCGCAGTTCCCCGCGACCCCTTGGGGCGGCTCGCGCCTCCGTGGGCGCAGCGGCACCCCGTCGGCGCGGGTGAGCGAGACCCGCCCACCGCCGGCCCGGCGGCGGTCAGCCCTCGAACGCCGGTTGCGGTAGGCCCTTTCCCGCGGCCGGCACGACCAGCAGCGAGCCCGACACGGGGTGCGGGGCCGACAGCCCCGTGCGCGCCGTCGTGATGTACAGATCGGTCAGGTCCGGGCCACCGAACGCGCAGGCCGTCGTACGCGGCGCCGGCAGGGCGATGACACGGTCCAGCTCGCCGGACTGCGTGTAGCGGCGCACCGCTCCCCCGTCCCACAGGGCGACCCACACACACCCCTCCGCGTCGACCGCCAGCCCGTCGGGAAAGCCGGCGCCCTCCTCGATCTCCACCAGGGTGCGGCGGTTGCGGACGCCCCCGTCGTCGTGGTCGAAGACGTCCACGCGCCGGGTCGGGGTGTCGGCGTAGTACAGGAGGCTGCCGTCGGGGCTCCAGCCGGTGCCGTTGCTGACCGTGACGCCGGGCAGCACGACGCGTACCTCTCCGTCGCCGGTCAGGCGGGACAGTGTGCCGCCGCCCGGCGCCTCGTCGTAGCGCATCGTGCCCGCCCACAGGGACCCGTCGGGGGCCACGGCCGCGTCGTTGGCGCGGCGGCCGGGCACCGGCTCGTGGTGCAGCCAGCGGAACGTGTCGTCGGGGTCCAGCAGACCGACGCCGTCGCGCAGGTTCAGCACCAGGCCGCCGCCCGCCCGCGGCTTCGCCGCGCCGACGTGCTGCTCCGTCGTACGGACGGTCCGGCGGCCGGACGAGGGGTCGTAGGTGTGGATGCGCATGCCCAGGATGTCCAGCCAGATCAGGCGACCCGTGGCCGGGTCCCACGTCGGGCCCTCGCCGAGCGCCGCCGCTGCCGGGACGGCGACCTCGTACCGCGTCACGCCCCGCCCCGGTGCCCGAGCCGCTCCGACAGCTCCCCCGCACCCTTTGCGGCCAGCTGCTCCAGCTCCGCCCGGCGCTCGTCGCTCCAGCGGATCATGGGCACCGAGATGGACAGGGCGGCGACCACCTGGCCGGCCCGGTCGCGTACCGGTGCCGCCACGCAGGACACGTCCGGGTTGGACTCACGGCTCTCCACCGCGATGCCCAGCTGCCGGACTTGGGCCAGGGCCTCGCGCAGGGCGGCGGGATCGGTGATGCTGTTGGGGGTCATCGCGGTCAGCTCGGCGCCGTCCGGGATCCGCGCCGCCAGCTCCTGCTCCGGCAGCGAGGCCAGCAGCATCTTGCCGACCGAGGTGCAGTGTGCGGGCAGCCGGCGCCCCGCGGCCGAGACCATGCGCACCGCGTGCGTGGAGTCGACCTTGGCGATGTAGATGACGTCGGTGCCCTCGAGGATGGCCACGTGGACCGTCTCGTCGCAGGTCTCGGCCACCGAGCGGGCCACCTGCTGCCCCTCGGCCGCCAGGTCGAGCTGCTCGGCGTAGCGGCTGCCGAGCTGGTACGGGCGTACCCCGAGCCGGTACCGTCCGGGCTGTCCGGGCACCGGCACGATGTACGAGCGTGCGGCGAGCGTGGTGACCAGCTCGTGCACGGTGGTGCGCGGCAGCTGCAGCCTGCGCACGATGTCGGGGGCGGAGAGCGTCCCGTCCCCGTCGAGGAACAGCTCCAGAATGTCGAGAGCCCGGGTCACGGCAGGCACGAGGCGTCCCACGTCCGGCCCCCTCCCTTGGGTCTAGGCGGCCTGTTCGAGATTTCAACAGGCGATCGGCATGACGAACACAGGCTAGCCATGGAGGGTTGCGCGGGCAATGGCCGGGACAGGGCGGGGCACCATGGGTGCCATGCATCTCGACTTCCAGCTGGTGCTGCTGCGCCGTATGGCCGACCACAACCCGGACCTGGTCGAGGACGCCCGGCGCGAACTGGGCGCCTCGATCGCGGACATGCGGGAGGCCAACAAGCGCTGGCAGGCCATGGTCCGGTCGCCCAGGTCACGGTCCGCCGCCGCCCGCTACCGCTCGGTCCTCGGTGAACCGCAGGCCGTCGTCGCACGCCGCCTCGGCGACGTCGACTGCGAGGCCCGGCGGTGGGCGCTTCCCCTCTGGCCGGACCTGCGCTTCGAGGTGCTGGTCTCCCCCGACGGCGCGGTCTGGAACGAGTGGCTGGTCCGTGCGCCGGGCGCCCCGGCCCCGGACCTGCGCACCCTCGAAGACCTGACCCCGTGGTCCTGCACCGTGGACGAGGCCGCCCGCGCCTTCGCCCCGGCCCGCCCGCTGGAGGGCACGGCCCCCACGCGCTGGGGGCTGGCCTTCACCGTGCCGGACCGGGACGGCATACGGCTGGAGGTGGCCGCCGAGTTCACGTGGGGGCTGCTGCAGCGCACGGCGCTCGTCGGCCTCGCCGGCTGAGGCGTCAGTCGGCGAACCCGGTCGCCCTGGCCCGCTTCTCCCAGGCGGCGACGTCCTCCCGCACCTGGTCGAGGTGGGTCAGGACGGCGTCCACCCCGTCGTCGCCGAGGGGCAGCCTGAGCGGGGTGCGCTCGGCCTCCAGCGCGGCCAGGATGACGGCCGCCGCCCTGGCCGGGTCACCGGGCTGCGTACCGTCGCCGTCGGCCACGAACCCGCGGGTCACGCCCACCTTGGCGTACACCCCGCTGTCCGCGCTGACACCGGCCCGGCCCGGGTCCATCAGCGAGGTCCGGAACCCGCCCGGCTCCACGATCAGCACCTTGATGCCGAACTCCCGCACCTCGTCCGCGAGCGCCTCGGACATGCCCTCCAGCGCGAACTTCGTGCCGCTGTAGGCCCCGAAGCCCGCGAAGGACATCTGCCCGCCCATGCTGCTCATCTGCACGATCGCGCCCGAGCGCCGCTCCCGCATGTGCGGCAGCACCGCCCGCACCAGGGCCGCCGGGCCGAAGACATGCAGGTCGAACAGGTCCCGCAGCTCCTGGTCGGTGGTCTCCTCCAGGGCGCCCACGTGCGTACGCCCCGCGTTGTTGACCAGCACGTCGATCCGCCCGTGCCGGGCCACCACGTCCCGTACGGCCTCCTCGATCGCGGCCGTGTCGGTGACGTCCAGACGCAGCGCCTCCACCTGGTCGGGATGTGCGGCCACCAGGTCGTCCAGCGCCTCGGGGCGCCGGGCTGCACCGACCACCACGTCACCGGCGGCGACGGCCGCCTGCGTGATCTCCCGCCCGAAGCCGCTGCTCGCACCGGTCACCAGCCATACCTTGTTCACGACAACTCCCCGTAGGTCCTGATCGGTACTCGTCCCGACCGGGTTCTCGTCCCGACCGGGTACTCGTCCCGACCGGGTTCTCGTCCTGACACGAACAAGCCTGCCGCCACAGACCGTTGCCCGTCCAAGACCCGCGGTGATAGCCAACGGTTATGACGATCGACGTCCACGCCCGGGACCTGCGCTACTTCGTCGCGGTCGCCGAAGAGCTGCACTTCACACGCGCCGCCGAGCGGCTGTACGTCTCGCAGCCCGCGCTCAGCAAGCAGATCCGGGCGCTGGAGCGCCAGTTGGGGACCGAGCTGCTGCGCCGCGACCGGCACGGGGCGGCGCTCACGGCCGCGGGCGAGGCCCTGCTGCCGCACGCCCGGCAGGTGCTGGCCGCGTGGGAGGCGGGCGCGGCCGCGGTGGAGGCGGCCAAGGCGGCGCAGCGCAGCACGCTGACGGTGGGCATGAGCACCAGCCCGGGCCGCGGCGGGCTGCTGCCGGCCATCCGCTCCCGCTTCACCGCCGCCCACCCCGGGGCCAGTGCCCGGCTGCGCCAGGTGAGCTGGGAGGACCCCACGGCGGGCCTGGCGGACGGCAGCGCGGACGTCGCCTTCGTGTGGCTGCCGCTGCCCGACGCGGAGCGCTACGCCTGGACGGTGCTCGCCGAGGAGCCCCGCCTGGTCGCCCTCCCGGACACGCATCCGCTCGCCGCCCGCGCCGAGATCGACTTCGCGGACCTGCTCGACGAGCCGTTCCTCGCGCTCCCGAAGAGCGCGGGTCCGCTGCGCGACTACTGGCTCGCCCTGGACGCCCGGGCGGGCCGCCCGCCGCGCATCGGCGCGGAGATCGCCGGTGCGGAGGAGACGTACGAGGCGCTGGTCGCCGGTCTCGGCGTCTGCCTGGTCGCCACGGGCAACGCCCCGCTGATCACCCTGGGCGGCGTCACCACCCGCCCCGTCCGCGGCATCGGCCCCAGCCGCTACGTCCTGGCCTGGCGCCGCGAGGACGAGGAACGGCAGCTGGTCCGTGCGTACGCACAGGCCTGCCGGGCCACGGTCCGCGGCGGGCCGGCCGGGGGCGAGGCGTCCTAGTCCTGCGCGGCCGCCGTGAGGATGGCCCGGGTGACGCGTGGCAGGGACGTCGGGTGCAGGAACAGGAACAGGTTCGGTTCCACCAGCTCCAGCTCCATCACGCGCGGCCGGCCGTCCTCCCCGTCGACCAGGTCCACGCGCGCGTACAGCAGCCCCGCTGCGCCGCCGGGCACGGCGGTCAACGCCTTCTCGGCCAGGGCCAGTTCGGTGTCCGTGGGCTGCCAGGTCTCCAGGTCGGGGTGGGCGACCTTGTGGGCGTCGTACGGGGTGCCGGAGGAGAGGACGGCGCCCTTGCGGCTGGCGTGCAGCAGGCTGCCGCCGAAGAACTGCAGCGCCCGTTCCCCGGTGACGTCGATGCCGCGCACGTACGGCTGCACCATCGCGGTGAAGCCCTCCTCGTGCATCCGCGCCAGCTGCCGTACGGCCGTCTCGTGCTCGGCGGGTGTGTAGCGGGCTGCGAACCGGGCGCCCGCGCCGGAGGTTGGCTTGATCACGTACTCGTGGCCGGCGGGCAGGTCGGCACGCTCGCCGGGAGCGATGTACCGCGTGGGGACGATGGGCACACCGGCCGCCGCCAGCTCACCGAGGTAGCGCTTGTCGGTGTTCCAGCGGACCACGGCGGGCGGATTGGCCAGCCGGGTCACGGCGCCGACCCGCTCCACCCACGCCGCGAACTCCTCGGCACGCCAGCTGTAGTCCCAGGTCGACCGGATGACGACCAGGTCGTAGGCGCCCCAGTCGGCGTCCGGGTCGTCCCAGCACCGGATGTCGGCCCCGGCCCCGGCCTCCCGCAGGGCTCGCGCCAGCACCGCCAGGTCGCTGTCCTTGCTCGGCCCGGCTCCGGGGTCGTAGGTGGCGAGAGCGATACGGGACACGGCGGTCTCCCTGTCGTACGACGGTTCGAGCACCGCGAGGCTAACAAGCGTCCGGGGAACCGGGACAGCGCAGTTGACCTTCCCCTTCGGGTAAGCCCCAGCATCGGTGGCGGATGCGGGGAACGCGAGGTTTCGATGACACCGAGGTTTTCATGGAACTGCTGACGATCGGAGCCTTCGCCAGGGCGAGCAGGCTGTCGCCCAAGGCACTGCGGCTCTACGACGAGCTGGAGCTGCTGCGGCCCGCCCGGGTCGATCCGGACACCGGCTACCGGTACTACGCCGTGGAGCAGCTGGGGCAGGCCCGGCTCGTGGCCTGGCTGCGGCGGCTGGGCATGCCCCTGGCCAGGATCCGCGGGGTGTGCGCCCTCGACGCGGCGGGTGCCGCACGGGAGATCCGGGCCTACTGGGGCCGTGTCGAGGCCGAGACCGCCGTACGGCGGGATCTCGCCGCGTTCCTCGTCGACCAGCTGACCGGAGAGTCGAGAAGGGACCACACCACCATGCTGGAACTGCGTTATTCCGCCCACTCCGACCGGGGCCACGTCCGCCCCGCCAACCAGGACACCGTGTACGCGGGCCGCAGGCTGCTCGCCGTCGCGGACGGCTGCGGACCGGCGGGGGCGCTCGCGAGCAGCGCCGCCGTGGAGGCGCTGAGGTTCCTGGACGAGGGCGAGGACCTGGCGGCGGGCAGTGTGCTGAACCTCCTGGAGGAGGCCGTGCGGGGCGCGAGCGAGGCGGTCCGGGATCTGGCGGGCAACGAGGGGCAGACCGCGGGCACCACGCTGACCGCGCTGCTGTGGACGGGGTCGCAGCTGGCGCTCGTCCACATCGGGGACTCGCGGGCCTATCTGCTGCGGGACGGCGAGCTGTTCCGGATCACCCACGACCACAGTGTCGTGCAGTCCCTGATCGACGAGGGGCGGCTGACACCGGAAGAGGCCGAGAGTCATCCCCAGCGGGCTCTGCTGCTGAAGGCTCTCGGCACCGACACGGCGCCGGTACCGGATCTGCGGCTGCACGAGGCCCGGGCCGGTGACCGGTACCTGCTGTGCTCCGACGGGTTGACCGGTGTGGTCCCCGACGCACGGATCAAAGAGCTGCTCGGTGGGGAGGATGCCGTTCACGCACTGGTCGACGAGGCCAATGCGGCGGGCGGGCCCGACAACGTGAGCTGTGTCGTGGCGGACGTCGTCCTTCCCACCCGTTCACCTGTGTCTGCCGGATAGAAGAGGTGGTTCCATGGCGGTTCACGGCACCGACGCGTACACCCGTCCGGACGGGCTTCCGCCCCTCGTGCGGCAGGCGCTGACCGCCGCCCGCGCCGCCGGCTTCGCCTACTCCTGCCGCCCCGAACAGGGCCGCCTGCTGCACGCGTTGGCAGGCGGCGCCCCGGCCCGGATCGGCGAGACCGGGACCGGGCTCGGGGTCGGCCTGGCGTGGCTGGCCTCGGGGGCGGGGCCGGGGGTGCGGCTGTACAGCGTGGAGCGGGATCCGGACAGGGCGCGGGCGGCTGCCGACGTCTTCGCCGACCGTCCCGGCGTCACCGTCCTCACCGGCGACTGGCGGCGGATCGAGGAGTACGGGCCCTTCGATCTGCTCGTGCTCGACGGCGGTGGGCAGGGAAAGGCGCCCGGGGACCGGCCCGCCGACGTCGAGCGGCTGCTCGTGCCGGGCGGGACGGTCGTCGTGGACGACTTCACCCCGGCGACCGGCTGGCCGCCGCTGCACGAGGGCGTGCCCGACGCAGCCCGGCTGCACTGGCTGGAGCATCCTGCCCTCCGCGCGGCCGAATTGCGCCTCGCGCCCGACCTGAGCGCGGTCGTGGGGACGAGGCTCCTGGTGTAGGAAGGTGCTGTCGTCCCCGGGGATCCGGGAGTCTCCCGGGTTTCGGGTCTCCCGGGTTTCCCGACAGCTTTCTCCGACAGCTAAGGAGTGCGCCGCGTGACTTCCCTCTTCCCCGCCCTGGCGGACGGCCCGGGCGAGCGGGTCGCCCTGCGGTTCGGCGAACGGTCGTCGACCTACGGCTCGCTAGCCGGCGCCGCCGGCGCGCTGGCCACGCGGCTGCGGGGGGCCGGCCGGGTCGCCGTGTGGGCGACACCGGAGCTGGAGACCGCCGTCGCGGTGACAGGTGCGCTGCTCGCCGGGGTGGCCGCGGTGCCGCTGAACCCGAAGTCGGGCGAGAAGGAGCTGGCGCACATCCTCTCCGACAGTGCACCCTCCCTGGTACTGGCCGCTCCCGGCACTGAACTGCCCGCATTCCTGGGTGACTTGGAGCGGCTCGACGTCGACGCGGCCGGCACCGGCGGCGCCCCGGCCGAGGAGTTCTCCGACGGTGATCCGGCGCTGGTCGTCTACACCTCCGGCACCACCGGCCCGCCCAAGGGCGCCGTCATCCCGCGCCGGGCCCTCGCCGCGACCCTGGACGCGCTGGCCGACGCCTGGCAGTGGACGGCGGACGACGTGCTGGTGCACGGGCTGCCGCTGTTCCATGTGCACGGGCTGGTACTGGGCATCCTCGGCCCGCTGCGGCGCGGCGGGTCGGTGCGGCACCTGGGGCGGTTCAGCACCGAGGGTGTGACCCGGGAGCTGACCGAGGGCGCGACCATGCTGTTCGGGGTGCCGACCATGTACCACCGCATCGCCGAGGCCCTCCCGGACGACCCGGAGCTGGCCAAGGCGCTGGGCCGGGCGCGGCTGCTGGTCTCCGGCTCGGCCGCGCTGCCGGTGCACGACCACGAGCGGATCGCCGCGGCGACCGGCCGGCGGGTGATCGAACGCTACGGCATGACGGAGACGCTGATGAACACGAGTGTGCGGGCCGACGGGGAGGCCCGCGCGGGGACCGTCGGTGTGCCACTGCCGGGGGTGGAGCTGCGGCTCGTGGAGGACGACGGCTCGGAACTGGCGGACTGCGACGGGGAGAGCGTCGGCGAGATCCAGGTGCGCGGCCCGAACCTGTTCACCGAGTACCTGAACCGGCCCGACGCGACCGCCGCCGCGTTCACCGCCGACGGCTGGTTCCGCACCGGTGACATGGCGGTGCGGGAGCCCGACGGGTACGTCCGCATCGTCGGGCGCAAGGCCACCGACCTGATCAAGAGCGGGGGCTACAAGATCGGGGCGGGCGAGATCGAGAACGCGCTGCTGGAGCACCCGGGGGTGCGGGAGGCCGCGGTCACCGGGGAGCCGGACACGGACCTCGGCGAGCGGATCGTGGCCTGGATCGTCCCGGCGGACCCGCAGGCGCCGCCCGCGGCCGAGGAGCTGGCCGCTCATGTGGCCGGACGGCTGGCCCCGCACAAGCGCCCGCGCGTGGTCCGCTACCTGGACGTCCTTCCCCGCAACGACATGGGGAAGATCATGAAGCGGGCCCTGGTGGCCGATGCCTGAGCGACTGTCGGCACGGGAGTTCCTGACCCTGGTCACGGACGGCGGGACCTTCCGTGAACTCCCCACTGAAATAAGGCGTTCGCCGGTGGACGGGCCGCTGGGCTGGCACGGGTACGACGCCTCGCGGGCACGGGCCGCCTCCCGCACCGGCGAGGAGGAGTCCGTCGTCTGCGGCACCGCGAGCATCGCGGGCACCCGGGCCGTGCTGATCGCGTTCGAGTTCGGCTTCCTCGGCGGCTCCCTGGGCGAGCGCACCGGCGACCGCCTGGTGGCGGCCTACACGCACGCCCGGAGCCACCGGCTGCCCGTCGTGCCGCTGGTCGCCACCGGCGGCAGCCGGATGCAGGAGGGCATGCTGGCGCTGACCCAGCTGCAACGGGTGGCCCGCCAGTCGGCGCTCACCCGGGAGGCGGGCCTGCCGCAGATCGCGGTCCTGCGGGACCCGACGACCGGCGGCGGCTGGGCCACCCTCGGCGCCGGAGCCGATGTGATCCTCGCGCTGCCGGGCGCACAGGTGGGCTTCGCGGGCTCCCGGGTCCGGCCCCCGGACGCGGACCCGTCCGCCTACACGGCCGAGGCACAGGTGGCGGCGGGGTCGGCGGACGCGGTGGTACGGCCCGAGGAACTGCGTCGGACGCTGGGGCAGTGGCTGCGGCTGCTCACGACCCCGGCGCAGGAGGCCCCCGCACCGCACGCCCTTGGCGCGCTCGGCCTCCCCGGCACCGGCTGGGAGGCCGTCCGCCGCGCCCGCTCCCCCGAACGCCCCCGCGCCCAGGCCTACTTGGACGCGTTCTTCGCGCACCGGGCCGCGCTCCGCGGCGACCGCTGCGGCGGCACCGACCCCGACGGCATGCTGTGCGGGTTCGGTGAGCGGGACGGCCGTACCGTGGCGTACGCGGCGCAGACCGGGACGGCGACCCGGCCCGCCGGGTACCGCACCGCGGGCCGGCTGATCAGGCTCGCGGACCGGCTCGGGATCCCGGTGCTGACCCTGGTGGACACGCCGGGTGCCGCCAACGACGCCGAGGCGGAGCGGCAGGGGGCCGGGGCCGCGATCGCGGACGTGTTCGGGGCGGTGGCCGCCGCCCGGGTCCCGGTCACCACGCTCGTCATCGGCGAGGGCGGCTCCGGCGGGGCGCTCGCACTGGCCGCGCCCGGCAACACCTGGGCCACGCCGGACAGTTACTTCTCGGTGATCGCGCCGGAACTCGCGGCGGCGATCCTCAAGCGCCCGCCCGGGGAGGTGGAGGCGACCGCGGGACAGCTGCGCATCCGGCCGCAGGACCTGGTGGAGCTGGGGGTGGTCCGGGGCATCGTCGGAGCCGCTGACCACCCCCGGCCCTGAGCTACCCGACGGCCACGGCCCGGACGATCTCCTGGGTCACCGAGCCGCCCCTGTCGTCGTGGGCCGAGGCCCGCAGGGAGACGTGGGCGGCGGCCCGGGGCACGGTCAGCGTCCCGTGCCAGGAGGCGCCCCGGCCGGCGGTCAGGGGCACGGTCCGCCAGGTCGTGCCGTCGTCGTACGACACCTCCAGGCGGCCGCCGCCGAGGGTGCCGGTGCCCGCGGCCTTCGCCACGTACTCGGCGCTGAGCGCCACCGGTGTCCGCTGTCCGCCGCGCACCCGGCCGGCGAGGTCGGCGTGGACGTCGAGGGCGAGGTTGATCAGCGGCAGGCAGGTCCAGTGGTCCTCCGGTGTGGCGGCCGACCGGAAGGTCCACTCGCTGTGGCCCTCGGTGGCGAGCGGCCAGTGGCCGGCGTCCAGGGCGGTGTCGGTGACCACCTTGTAGGTGTGCTCGTCGGCGGGTGCGTCCCAGACGTAGGCGCCGGAGCCGGTGCGCCGGTCGACCTGTGTGCCGTCGAGGTAGACGGCGGTGGTCTGGCTCATCCCGCTGCCCTCGCTCCACACGTCGCCGAAGCCGGTGTGGTCGGGCCCGGAGTCGCCCCAGCCGGGCGTGTTCAACTGGATCCGGTTCCCGGCGCGTTGCTGCCCCCAGCCCAGCCCGGTGCCCAGCCACGGGTGCCACACCGGACGGAACCAGTTCAGCCGCGGCCGCGATCCGCCCTCGTAGCGCACCAGCCCGCTGCGCTCCTCCAGCGCGCCGTCGCGGGCGGTGACGGACTCGTGCCACAGCTGGCCGGGGCCGGTGGAGACGTAGTCGGTGCGCTCGGCGGGCAGGTCGACGCGTTCCATGAAGCCGAGGCCGATCGGGAAGGTGCCGGTGATCGAGTACCGGAACTCGCCGCCGCTGACGGGCTCCGGCGCATGGAACCTGACGTGCACCGCGGCAAGTTGCCGGCCCGAGGGGGCGTAGGTCAGGTCCCGGTCCGGGATCGCCCCCCGGTGTCCCTGCGACAGGTCGTACACATACGGCGAGTCGCGGGTTCCGGTCATGTCGACGCGTCGCGCCGACCGCAGCCGTGCCGCGTCCGCCCTGCTCACCGTGGCGATCTGCAGCGGCCGGTCGGCGTTGTCGTCCGTGCCCCACCAGGCCATCAGCCGGCCGGGCGCGTCGTCCGTCACGAACAGCGCCTTGGCGCCCGCGTCCTGGGCGGCCCGGGCCAGCGCCGCCGGGTCGGCGCCGGCGGCGAGGTGTGCGAGCACCGCCTTGCCCGCCACCCCGGTGAAGGGGCCGTCCCCGACGTCGACCAGCGGCAGCCTCGTACGGCCCTCGATCAAGGTGCCGCCCGCCTGGACGGTCGCCTCGCCGACCCCCTCGACCTCCAGCAGCGGCTTGGCGAGCCGCCACACGGTGCGGTACTCGAAACCGCCCCGGGTGACCTTCCCGGTGGGCGCGGCGAAGACGCTGTCGTAGGTCAATGGCACCTGGACCGCGCCGAACAGGTCGGCGCCGTTCGCCGTACGGTCGTACTCCATGAGCAGCTGACGGGTCTCGGTACGCCGGTCGACGTCCGCCTTGATCTCCCGCAGCGTCCGTCCGTCGAGCGTGACGTCGCGGTCGCGGTCGAGGGTGATCTCGGGGGCGGCCAGCAAGCCGAGGCCGAGCGAGTCGGCGCCGTGGCTGCCGCGCACGTCGAGGAAGGATGTCAGGCTGTACGTACCCGGCTTCAGGCGCAGCTTCAGGGTGCCGGAGTCGCCGACGTGCGCGGGCTGGGCGTCCTCGCCCTCGGCGAGCCGCTGCACGGCGAGATCGGCGGTGGCGGGCGCTCCGTCGCGGTCCAGGACGCGCACGGTGAGCGTGTACCGCTCCTCCTCCTTGACCAGCCCGAACACGGTGTGCGCGAGCGGGGTGCCGTCCGGCCCGGCGGCCACGATCTGCCCGCTGGTCTGCCCGACCGGCGCCTTCGACCCGTCACCGGTGACGGTGGTGGACGCGGTGCCGTGCGCCGGGACGGTGAGGGCGGAGTCGGCGAGGGTGGCGACGCCGTCCGCAGCGCCCTGGACCGAGAGTTTCAGCTGCACGTCGTGGGCGGAGGAGTTGCGGTAGGCGAGGGTGCGGGTGACCGGCTGGTTCGCGTCGTAGGGCCAGCTGTAGAAGCCGAGGTCGGCGCTGCCGGTGGCGGTGAGGTCCGCCTTCACGGCGTCGGAGACGCTCACCCGTCCGGCACCCAGCACGTACGCGGACGCGTCGAGCCGTCCGGAGCTGGACATCAGCGCGTCCTTGAGCTGCGGGCCGGTCCAGTCGGGATGCTCCTGGGCGAGCAGGGCGGCCGCTCCGGCGACGTGCGGGGTCGCCATGGACGTGCCGCTCATGGAGGTGTAGTAGCCGCTGCCGGGGACGAGTTGGGAGCGGGCGGCGAGGATGTCGACGCCGGGTGCCGACAGGTCCGGCTTGAGGGCGTTGTCGCCGTAGCGGGGTCCGGCACTGGTGAAGTAGGCCGCCTGGTCGCCCGCGTCCACCGCGCCGACGGTGAGGGCCGCATCGGCGGCGCCGGGCGAGCCGATGGAGGACGGGGCGCCGGTGTTGCCCGCGGCGACGACGAAGAGGGCACCGGTCTCCTCGGTGAGGGTGTTCACCGCCTGCGCCATGGGGTCGGTGCCGTCGCTGGCCTCGGTCGAGCCGAGGCTCATGGAGATCACCCGGGCGTGCACGTCCCGCGCCGCCCACTCCATGCCCGCGATGATCCGGGACTCGCTGCCCGTGCCCTGGTCGCCGAGGACCTTGCCGACCGCGAGCGTGGCACCGGGCGCGACCCCCTTCTCCTTGCCGTCGGAGGCGGCGCCGCTGCCGCCGACGGTGGAGGTGACGTGCGTGCCGTGACCGTTGCGGTCGGCGACCTCCTGCCCGTCGACGAAGCTCTTGGTGGCGGCGACCCGGTCCTTGAGGTCGGGGTGGCCGAGGTCCACGCCGGTGTCGAGGACGGCCACCGTGACGCCCTTGCCGGTGAGGCCGGCGTCCCAGGCGGTCTGTGTGCCGATCTGCGCGTTGCTCTCGGCCATGTCGGTCCTGACGCGGCCGTCGAGCCAGACCTTGCCGACGCCTTCGCCGCGGGTGAACGACCGCCAGAAGGTACGTCCCTTGCCGGCCTCGACGGCGGCGGCGCCGAGGCTCGGCAGCGTCCGGGTCCGTTCGGTGCCG
The DNA here is from genome assembly GCF_040642095.1 of Streptomyces sp. NPDC020362. Taxonomy (NCBI): domain Bacteria; kingdom Bacillati; phylum Actinomycetota; class Actinomycetes; order Kitasatosporales; family Streptomycetaceae; genus Streptomyces; species Streptomyces sp. NPDC020362. The sequence continues at coordinate 49,605 of NZ_JBFAET010000033.1, read as the reverse complement.
GCCGGGGTGGCGGCGCGGGCGCCCTTCGCGGAGGTCACGATCAGCGGCAGCGTGTCCGACCCGGCGTCCGTGAACCCCTGCCGGATCAGCCCGCTCACGTCGAACAGCCGCCGGTCCAGGGTGCCGGCCCGCAGATACGGCAGCGCCTCGTCCGGTACGACGGTGATGTCACCGCCGCTCGTCTGCGTCCGCACCGCGCCGGCGGCGCCCCGGGGCCGCTGCACGGCGACCGTCCTCCTGCCCTGCCCGAGGTCGGTGACGGTCACCCGGTCGCCGGTGACGAGGGTGACGGTGGTGGCGGCGCCGGCTGCTCGCTGCGGGGTGCGCCGGGCCGCGGTGGCGGCCTGCTGCCCGAGAGCCGGGGCCGTCGGCGACAGGGCGATCACAAGTCCCGTCGCGAGCAGCGCCGCCCCGCGGCCGACTGGTCCTCTGGTCATCCACGCCTCTTCTCGTGTCGAGTGCGTCGAGTGCTGGGACGAGTGTCATGTGCCGTGCGGCACACAGGGGTTGGGCGTCGGTGGCGGGAAGGCGTCCTGGCGGATTCCCGCCACCTCCGGCCCGCGGCAGCGGCCGAACCGGAGACATCCCGACTCCCCGTCAGGAACAATGGAGGTGCACTGTGGATCAAGAACACGGGGGAACGGCGCCATGAACAGGCTGATGGAGTTCACCACCGAGGACGGCGCCGTCGTCGTCGTGGAGGCCACGGAGAGCACGAGCGGGACCCGGCTCGTCTCCAGAGGCGAGGGCGGCCCTGCGGCCCAGGCCGCCCGCACCTTCGAGGGCACCCTGGACGGCGTCCGCTCGGCGGCCCAGTCCGCGCTGCGGGTCTTTCGCGACGGCAGCCTGCGTCCGGACTCCGTGGAGCTGGAGTTCGGCGTGAAACTGACCGCCGAGGCCGGGGCGGTCATCGCCAAGGGGGCCGCGGAGGGGCAACTGGTCGTCAAGCTGAGCTGGTCGTCGAAGGACGCGGCACCGGCCGTCACGGACGGCGCAGGTCCGGAGCCCACCACCCGGTGATGAGAAGCGCTGCCTGGCACGCCCGGATCGAGTACGGGGGCGCGGTCGCCGGAGCGGGCTTCCTGGTGGCCCCCCGCACCGTGCTGACCTGTGCGCATGTCGTGCAGGACAGCGAGCCGGGGATGCTGACCGTCTCGTTCCCGAACCGCCCGGACCTCGGCGTGCTGCCCGCGGTCGTGACCGTGGACGGGGGCTGGGCGGGCGGCGCCACCGATCCCGGCGATCTGGCGGTGCTGGAGCTGGCCTGCGAGGTGCCGATGGCTCCCGCCCGGTTCGCTCCGCCCGGCGACGAACCGGGCCCCGCCCTGCCGGTGCTGGTGGCCTACGGCTTCCCGCAGGGGTACGACGAGGGCCAACTCGCCCGGTACCGGGCCGTGTCCGCGACCCGGATCGCCGGCCAGTGGGTGCAGCTGGAGGCCGTCACGGCGCACGGGCAGCCGTTGACGCACGGCTTCAGCGGGGCCGCGGCCACCCTCCCGGACGGCAGGGTGGCCGGCATGGTCGCGCAGGTGGCCGGCGAACACGGCGTACGGGTCGCCCGGATGCTGCCCACCGAGGTCCTGGCCCGCCACTGGCCCGGACTCGGCGAGCTGGTCCCGGCCTGCGACGGCGGCGAGGACCCGACGCGCAAGCTGTACGACCTGCTGCGGCGGGCCGAGGCCGCCGGGCCGGCCTGCTCCCCCGACCAGCTGTTCGTCGACGCCGTCGGCGACTTCGGCCCCGAGCTGCCCCCGGGTGGCTTCGGCTCGTTACGGGCGGCCGTCGGCTATGTGCAGTTCGAGGTCGAGCAGCCGGCCGAGGCCCTGGCGCGGTTCGCCGACCGGCTGGCAGAGCTGCTGGACGGGCCCGCCGAACCCGTCGCACCGGCCGCGCCCGCCCCGGCCTGGGCCCCGATCCTCGTCGAGATCGACCGCAGCGGGGCCGGCCCCGACCAGGTCACGGTCGCGGTGTCGGCGTACCGCGACGGACGGCCCCGGCCGATCGGCACCGTCCGGCTGCCCCGCGCCGACGTGAGGGAACACGTCCAGCGGGGCATCGACCGCGCCTTCAGGCAACTAGCCCCGGGCGCGGACGAGTTGCTGACCTTCGTGCTGCCGCGCGACCTGCTGAACCTGCCCGTGGCGCACTGGGCGTGCAGCGCGGACGACTCCACCCCGCTCGGCTGTGCCCACCCCGTGGTCGTCGCCGACCGCTCCCGGCACCACAGCGCCCGGCTGCGCCACCAGCTCGGCAAGCAGTGGCACCACCTGACCGAAGGCCCGGGCACCGCCTTGCACCGCATCGACTGCGGCACCCGGGAACGCCCGCTCGGCCTGCGCAAGCGCCTGCGCGAGCAGGACGCGGGCCTGGCGGCCTACGGTGCCCCGCCCGACGCCGTTCCGGAGCACTTCGAGGTCGGCCTGAACACGCCCGTGCCGGTCCTGCTGTGGCCGCGCGCGGGCTGCACCGACGCCGCCGACCACTCGGCACCCTGCCCCGGCACCGCTTTCCTCGACGCGCTCACCCCGTGCGTGGAGGGCGTTGCGCCGACCGAACTCCCGCGGTACATACAGGCGTTGCGCGAGGAGGCGGAGGCGGACGAGGAGCCCGAGCAACACTGGGCGCGGGACGTCCAGCTGCTCTGGGACGATCCGCGCTGCTTCCCCGCGCCCGCCACCAGCCTGCACTCTCCAGTCGCCTGAATTCGTCACCCGAGCCGTCACCCGGCCCACCCGACCCCGTCACCCGGCCCGCATCACCCGCCCCCCGCCCTCGCTGTCCGACCCCGCCGCCCGACCCCGTCGCCCGAGCAGCCCCAACGGAGATGGAACCCATGCCCCTGTGGCCCGTGTACACCGGCACGAAGGAGCCGCACGACGGCATCACCGAGCTGCCCGCCCCACCGCCCTGGCGGGCCTTCGACGGCGGCCCCGCACTGGACACCCCCGCCGACGGCGCCGACACCGCGGCCACCTCCCCGGACCGCACACACCGCGCCGCGACGTACCGGGCCACTCCGCAGACCGTCCAGCTGGTCAACGCGGCCCTCTATCTGCGCCGCCCGCTCCTCGTCACCGGCCCGCCCGGCACCGGCAAGTCCTCCCTGGCCTACGCGGTGGCCCGCGAACTGAAGCTCGGTCCGGTCCTGCGCTGGAACATCACCAGCCGCAGCACCCTGCACGACGGCCTCTACCAGTACGACCCCCTCTCCCGCCTGTACGCGGCCCGCCAGGCGGCGGCCCATGCCCCCGGCACCGGCACCCCGGCCTCCGGCATCGAGGACCATCTGCGCCTCGGCCCCCTCGGCACCGCCCTCCTCCCCTACGCCCGCCCCCGCGCCCTGCTCGTCGACGAGATCGACAAGAGCGACCTCGACCTGCCCAACGACCTGCTGAACGTCCTGGAGGAGGGCCAGTACGAGATCCCGGAGCTGGTCCGGTCGTCCGGCGACGAGAACCCACGGGCCACGGTCATGATCGACGGCACCCACACCCGCGTCCCCGTCGAACGCGGTCGGGTCCGCTGCCGTGCCTTCCCCTTCGTCGTCCTCACCAGCAACGGCGAGCGCGAGTTCCCGCCCGCCTTCCTGCGCCGCTGTGTCACCCTGCGGCTGCGCCAGCCCGACGACTCCCTGCTCGCCGACATCGTCCGCGCCCACTTCGACGGCGAACCCGACGACCACGCGCAGGCCCTGATCCACCGCTTCCTGTCCCGGGTGGGCGGCGGCGACCTGGCCACCGACCAGCTGCTCAACGCCATCTACCTGGCCCGCTCCTCCGACCTGCCCGCGGACTCCCTGGACGACCTGGCGGAACAGCTCATGCCGTACCTCGGCGAGGCCCGGCGTCCCGATGCCTTCTGACCGTCCCGGCTCCCCGGACCCGCTCGCCCGCCTGGCCGACGTACTGGCCGGGGCGGCGGGCGGCACCCGCCCCACCCCGCTGGAACTGGCGGAACTGCTGTGGCTGGCAGGGCAACTGGAGCCGAGGCAGGAGGAGCGGCAGGCCTCGCCCCCGGAGCCCGCCCCGCCCTCGCCGGATGCGCCGAAAGCACCGGACGGGCCGCAGGCTGCGGACGTCTCGCGGCAGCGACCGACGACACCCCCGGCAGAACCCCCCACCGCACCGACGCCGCCGGACCCCGCCCGGGCCGGGACCCGGGAACCGCCCCGCACCCCGCTCCACCTCCCCTCCCCCGCCCCCGGCACGCACGCCGCCCTCCTGGCACCGGCACCGCCGATGCTCCGCCACCCGCTGGGGCTGCAACGCGCCCTGCGCCCCCTCAAACGCCGTACCGACGCCCCCAGCGGACACCGCCTGGACGAGCCTGCGACGGCCGACCGCATCGCCCGCCTCGGCGCCGCCCCCGAGTGGTGGCTGCCGGTGCTGCGGCCCGCCCGGGAACGCTGGCTGCGGCTGAACCTGGTGGACGACACCGGCCCCACGATGCCCGTCTGGCGCCCCCTGGTCCGCGAACTGCACACGGCGCTGGCCCAGTCGGGGATCTTCCGCACGGTGACCCGCCTGCGCGCCGCCCCCGACGGCACGGTCCACGGCCACGGCGCGCACACTCCCGCCGACGGCCGCACGGTCACCCTCGTGATCAGCGACTGCATGGGCCCGCAGTGGCGGCCGGGCGAGGCGGGGCGGCGCTGGAGCGGCACCCTGCGCCGCTGGACCCGGCAGATGCCCGTCGCCGTCGTCCAGCCGCTTCCCGAACACCTGTGGCGCGACACGGCACTGCCCGCCTCCCCGGGTCTCCTGTCGGCACCGCATCCGGCCGCGCCGACGGCCGCCCTGGCCTTCGCGCCGTACGACGCGGCAGCCGACGGCACGGACGGCGATTTCACCGACGGCGTGCCGCTGCCCGTGCTGGAGCCGGATCCGAGGTGGCTGGCGAACTGGGCGGGCCTGCTGACCTCGGCCGGCGGGGCCGCGTACCCCGGCTCGGCGGCGCTGCTGGGCCGGCCCCCGGACCCGCGGACCCGGACGGATGTCTCGCTGCTGTCCCCCGAGGAACTGGTGCTGCGCTTTCGCGCGGCCTCCTCCCCGGCGGCGTTCCGCCTGGCCGGTCACCTCGCCCTGGGCCGCCCCGACCTGCCGGTGATGCGCCTGGTCCAGCGTGCGGTGGAGGCCGACCCGCGCCCGCAGCATCTGGCCGAGGTGATCCTGAGCGGCCTGCTGACGTCGGTCTCCGGCCCACCGGGCTCCTACGCCTTCCGGCCGGGCGTGCGGGACCTGCTGCTGCGCAGCCTGCCCCGCTCCTCGAGGGGCCGTACGACGGAACTGCTCGCCCGGGTGGGCGGGTTGATCGAGGAGCGGGCCGGGGCGGCACCCGGCGACTTCCCGGCGGTGACGCCCGCGCCCGGCGGTGCGGGAGAGGCGGGAGCCGACGGAGAGGCGATCGCGACCGTCCGGCCGGAGACGGCACGCCGGCTGACCGGCCAGACCCCCCGGCCGGCCGGGCTCTACGGCGCATACCGGCTGGTGCGACGGCTGGCCCCGGGCGCGAACGTGTGGCTCGGCGAGAGCGTGGAGGATGGGGAACGAGTGGCCTTGCGGCTGCTGGAACCGGCCACCGACCCGACGTGCCGGGTGGCTTTCCTGCGGGACGCGGAACGGCTGCAGGAACTGTCGCACCCGAACGTCGTGGCCGTCCGCGCCTTCGGGTTCGAGGGCGACGTCCCGTACCTCGCCATGGAGCATCTGGACGGCATCGCCCTGAAGTACCTGGCGGTACGCAGCGGCTACCTCCTGCCGCCGCCGTTGGTGGCCTCCGTGGGAAGCGGGCTCGCCCACGCCGTCACGGCCCTCCACGCGGCCGGCGTCACACACGGCGGGCTCGGCATGTCCCGGATCCTGCTCCTGCCCGACGGCACCGCCAAGCTCGCCGTCGTCGAGCCGGGCCGTACCTCGCAGCCGGACGGGCGTGCCGATGATCTGCGCGCGCTGTGCGAGGTGATGCTGCGCCTGACCGCGGGGACCTCCCGGCTGACGCTGCCCGTCCGGCCGCAGGATCTCGGACGTGTACCGCTTGCCTCGCAGAGCGTGTACGCCCACGCGTTCAACCTGCTGATGGCGCCCTCGCTCCACACCCAGGCGCAGGGCGCGGGCCTGCTCACGGACGAGGAACTGCTGCTGCAGGCCCGAGAGGCGTACACCAGGCGTTCCTACTACGTCCTGGGCCCGCTCCGTGTGGAAGTGCCCGGCCGCACCACGGAGTTGGCCGGGCTCGAACAGGCCGTTCTCGCCATGCTGTTGCTCAGGCACGGCCGCGCGGTGACCCACGAGGAACTCAGAGCGGGTCTGTGGGGTCCGGGTGAGGAGCCCGAGGACGGCCATGGCGTTCTGGTCCGGATCGCCGGCATGCTGCGGTACGCCCTGGGCCCAGGCGTACTGGCGGCGCTCCCCGACGGCTACGCCCTGCACACCAGCGCCGACCGTCTGGACCTGGCCCACTGCAACGACCTGGAGAGGACGGCCACCGCCCTGGCCGGCCGGGACCACCCCCACCGGGCGCACGAACACATCACGACGGCACTGGGCCTCTGGCACAGCGGCGGCCCCCTCCCGGGCGTCCCCGGCCCGGCGGCCCGCACCGCCCGCGCCCGCCTTCTCCAGCTCCGCCTCGACCTGTACCGCACCCGCGCCGAACTCGACCTGGACCTGGGCGAGTACGAACGCGCGGCCACGGAACTCGACGAACTCGTGCGCGCGCACCCCTCCCACGAGGACTACCGCCGGCTGCTGCTGATCGCGCTGCGGCAGCTCGGCCGTATCGAAGAGGCGCTGGAGGTGTACGAGGAGTACGAGTGGTCGGGCGGCGCGGATCCCGCCCTGCTGGCTCTCGGCCATGAACTGCGGGGCGAGTACAACGACTTCGGGGACCCGGGAGCACAGTCCACGGAATACGATCCGGGGCCCGACTACGGTGCCCTGGCCGCCCCGGACGAACTGCTGGAGGGTCCCTACCCCACCGAGGGCCCGTCCCTCCTCTACGGCCCCGACGACCCGGCCGAGGAGAGGCCGCTGCCGCAGGACGAGGTGCCGGAGAGCCTGTTCCCCGCGGAGGACATCCCCGCCGGACCGGTCATCCCGTTCTACGCCGTGGCCCTGTTCGAGTGCGCCGACGGGACCGGGGACGCGGACGACCGGGCGGCGCTGGGCCGGGCGGTCGTCCGGTTGCTGGTGGCAAGCGGGCTGGATCCGGCCGGATACGAGCTGGAGGCGTGGGACAACGGCTGGTGCGTGCGGCTCCCGCCCACCGTGCCGGAGCTGCCGTTGCTCGCCGTCACCCTTCAGGAGTTCACGGACCGGGTCGCCGAGACGGGTGGGCTGCGGTGGCAGGTGACCTTCCTCGGTCCCGGACTCACCAGGGAGGAACACGTCGGCCACCTCCTGGACGGGAACGGCGCCCAGGGCATCCTCTCCGTCTCCGATGCGCTCCGGGAAGCACTGCTCGCCGGAGGCCACAGGATCCAGGCGTTGGACGACATGGCCTTCCACGGCCCGGGCAAGGGCTGGCGCCTGTTCGCCCGCCCCCCTGCTCCCGAATGGGTCCACCCGGTCCAGGGCCCCTTCCGCCTTCCGGAGCGGGTTCCCCTCCCGGAGCCCGTGGGCGGCACCAGGGCCGTCGTGTACACCGCCTTCGGTACCGGGCCCACCCTCACCCGGCCGCCGGGAGCGACGTTCTACTACGAGGTCGGCCTCACCGAGCGACGGCTGGTGCTGGACGAAGCCGGACCGTCGGTCGACGGAATCCAGGTGTTCGAGGCAGCGGGTGCGGCTGTCTGGCGGATCTCCGAGCCGATCGACGCCGTCCGGGTCGGGGAGGGACACGCGGCCGGCCTCATCGTCCGGCACCTCGGCGACTGCCTGTACGACGTCTCGCACACCTACCCCGCCAGTGATCCGGCCCAGGCACAGACCGCGCTGAACGAGGGGCTGAGCGGGCTGCGGCTCGGCGGGCACACCGTACGCTGGGCGGTCTCCCTCTCACCCGTCCACGCGTACCGCGCGACCTCGCCGCCCTGGCGGCCCGACGAGGAACTGGTCGACGCCCTGCGCCGTGCGGACGCCGTCCTCCTCGGCTTCGACGGCACGCTGACACATCTGCGCACGGACACCGTGGACCTCGTGCACACGCGCCTGCCCGACGCCGCCGGCCGGTACCCCGACCCGCTCGACCTGCTGCGCGCGTCCACACACCCCGTGCCGGCCGAGCCGCTGGAGGCGGAGCTGGAGACGCTGGAGGAGGCCGCCGCCCATGAGGCGAAGCCCATCGAATACTCCGACCTGCTGGTACGCACCCTTGTCGCCGAGGGGAAGCGGCTGGCCGTGGTCACCGACTGTTCGGCCCGAGCGGCCACCGCCTACCTGGCAGGGCGAGGACTGCTGACCTGCCTGCCCGGCGGTGTGCACGGGCGCAACGGGCTGCGCAGCCCGCTGATGCCCGCCCCGGACCGCTTCCTCGCGGCCGCCCGGCAGCTCGGCCTCGCCCCGGACTGCTGTCTCGCGATCGGCTCCACCCAGGCAGAAGGGGACGCGGCCCGTGCCGCCGGGATGACCTTCGTGTACGTCGACGTCGGCCGCGTCGCCGAGCACACCTCCCCCGGCCTGCGCCCTCTCCTCAGGGCCGCCCGCTCCCTGTGAAACCCCCCATTCAGCCGCACCCCACCCGGCCCCCTCCCGCAGGCACGCCGCTCGAATCCCCCGGAGGATGCTGAGGAAGCCGCCATCCGGCCCCTGGCCCCGCCCTCTCGGGAGGATGATTTGCCGTGACCGTCAGTCTGGAGCAGCTGCGCCGATGCCACTTCGCCGTCGACGTGGGCGCGGCCCGCACCCGGGTGTACGTGAAGGGGGCCGGTCTCGTCGTCGACCAGCCCTCGGTCGCGGCCGTGAACACCCGTACCGGGGCGCTCATAGCGGTGGGCGAGTTCGCGCAGCAGATGACGGGGAAGACACCGGACTACATCAGGGTCGTACGGCCCATCAGCGGCGGCACGATCGTCGACATCGAGATGGCCCAGCGCATGCTGCGGCACCTGCTCGGCGACAAGGTCCGCCGCTCGCTGCGCCGCAAGCCCCGGCTGCGCGCGGCGGCCTGCACCCCGCACGACGCCGACCCGGTGGCCCAGCGGGCGACGGTAGAGACACTGGTCGGGCTGGGCGCGCGGCGCGTGGAGCTGGTGGACACGATCATGGCGGCGGCGGTGGGGTGCGGGCTGCCCATGGACCAGCCCGAGGCAACCATGATCATGGTGTGCGGGGCGGCGGCCACGCAGGTGGCCGTGATCTCCCTCGGGTACATCGTCACCGCAGTGCGGATCCCGGTCGGCGGAGAAGCCGTCGAACACGCGATCGTGCAGCATCTGCGGCAGAAGCACGCGCTGATGCTGCCCAGCCAGTCGGTACGGCCGCTGCAACTCGCCCTGTCCGTGAACGGGCTCGCCCCGCACGGGCCGTCCATGACGGTGATCCAGGGGCTGGACGTGGCCACCGGGCTCGCCCGCAGTGTGCGGGTCGACACGGCGGCCATGCGCGACGCCATCCAGACGCCGCTGACGTCGGTCCTGGACGGCATCGGAAAGGTGCTCAGGGAGTGCCCGCCCGATCTGGTGGCCGATCTCGCCGATCGCGGGATCGTGATGGTCGGCGGCTCCGCCCTGCTGCCGGGCCTGGACGAGATGCTGCGCGCGGCGACCGGCGTGCCGGTGTGCATCGCGGAGCGGCCCGACGTGTGCGCCGTGCAGGGGCTGGGCGCCATGCTGGAGGGCCTGGTCGAACCGCTGCTCCTCGAACGGCTGTCCGCCTGAGGCTGCCCGGCGTCGGCGGACGGTGCCGAAGGACGGCGCCGGCGGGTTCGGGTCGGACACGGTGCCGGTGGACGCCGGTCGGGCAGTGTCGGCGGGACGGTGCCGGTGGATGCCGGTCGGACGGTGCCGGTGAGTGTCGGTCGGACGGTGCCGAGGGGACGGTGCCGGTGGGACCGTGTCGTGGTGGGTGCCGTTGCGGGGGCGCGGGGCTTCACCGTGCGAGGTAGGTCCGGATGGTCGTGCCGCCTGGTCCGGTGTGTGTGCGCACCAGGTCGGCCACGAGATTGACCAGCAGCAGGCCGCGGCCGCCGCGCTGGTCACGGGCGGCGGGGCGGCGGCCGGCCAGCGGGTCGGTCAGGCGGCCCCGGTCGCGTACCTGGCACAGCACGTACCCGTCCTCGGCCCACACGGTGAGCGCGCCCGTCCCGCCGCCGTGCAGCACGCTGTTGGTGGTCAGCTCGGCGGTGATCAGGGTCAGGTCCTCCAGGCGCAGGCCGAGGAGGCCGAGCCGGGCGCCGTGCTCGGTTGCGAGGTGCCGGGCGGCGGAGAGGGAGCCGTCGTCGAAGGTGAGGGCGAGCACACCGGGTCCGGTGCCGGGGGTGGGCGGCAGCGGCTCGTTGCAGCGGGCGACGACGTCCTCGGGGGCGTAGGTCTCGCTGGGGCGGTGCCCGGTGGCGCCGGGCGGGATGACGGCCGGGTGGGTGGCGTGGGCGTCGGCGAGTGCCCGTGCGCCGAGGCGGGCGGTGTCGTAGGGGCACAGGACGGTGGCCCGGCGGCCCTGGAACGCGGTGTTGATCAGCGCCTCGTGCTGGGCGCAGGCGGGGTACTCGGCGGCGGTGCGGTCCGCCCAGACGGGCTCGCCGACGATGTGGACCCGCAGGCCGGGCGGCTGGGCGTCGGCGAATGCGTGCAGCACACCGGGGATGATCCGGCCGGGGTTGCGTCCGGCCTCGCGCATGTCCAGGAACCGTACGGCGTCGGCGTCCGTGCCCAGCGCGTCCCGGATCAGCCGCAGGTTCTCGCCGGGGACCGCGACGGCTACCGGTTGGCCGGCGGCCAGCGCGCCGCGGACGAAGGGCACCGTCCCTGCCAGGTACTGCCCGGTGTCCTCGTAGAACAGGGCTGGGTGGACGAAGGGCTCTGCCGGTCCGGCCGTCGGGGGCCGGGCCGGTCTCGGGACACTCACGTCGTCTCCCGGCTTCGCAGGAACACGGGTGCCCAGTATGCGCCTTGACCGTCCGGCGCCGGGTGTAGGCCCGGGTGCTCAGGGCAGGCGAAGGGCGAGTCAGGAGGACCCGGACAGGGGGCGACATGACCTCAGCGGCACGAGCACCGCACGGCGGACGGCTGGGCGCGCTGGTCGTCGGCGGCCGGACCGAGGAGGGCCGCGCTCTCCTCGACGCGCACGGTGAGCTGGTCCTCGGCTGCACGGACACGCTGGCCGCGGCCCTGGCGGCCCTGCCGGCGGACGTCGGCCGGGTCGAGCTGGACGTGACGGGGGTGTCGTTCATGGACACGGCGGGCCTGGAGTTCCTGCACGTGCTGGGCGCGTACGGCCGTCGGCGCGGGGTGCCGGTCGCGGCCACGGGCTGGCGGGGCCAGCCTCGCCGGATCCTGGAGCTGGTGGGCCTGGACGCCGTCGATCCGCTGCGCACCGCGCCGCCCGGCGGGCCGCCCGGCCGCATCGCCTCCCCGGTGGCCCGGGAGCGGGCGGAGCAGCTGCACGGGCTGCGCGTGGAGATCGAGCAGCTGCGCCGCGCGATCGTCTCCCGACCGGTGATCGACCAAGCGCGCGGCATCCTGATGGCCGCTCACGGCTGCAGTGCCGAACAGGCGTGGGACATCCTGCGGGAGACCTCCCAGCGGTCCAACACCAAGCTGCGCGACGTGGCGGCGGCGGTCACCGCGAGCACGGCACCGGACGGCCCGGTACCGCCCGGGAACCTGCGTGCGGCACTGCGCGCGGCGGTGGCCCGCCACACCCACGGCCGGTGATCAGTACGGCAGGATGCGCCCCGAGGGCGTCCTGCGGTCGATCTCCTGCCCGCGCGGAGCGGCGGGCCGACGACTGACACGTACCCGGATGCGACGGTCCATGACGTCCTCCTCCTGCCGGCACCGCCCGATGGCGGCTCCTTGTAGGAGGTGCGTGCCCCGGACACGGCATGTCCAAGCCAGGTCGGGGCCAAGTCGTGCATCCGGTCGCGATGTTGACGACACGGGCGGGGTGCCCGGCCGGGCTCCGGGCGGGGCAGGCCGTGGACGAGGACGGGAGCGGGTCCCGGCCGCGCCCCGGCGGCCGCGGGGCGGGGCCCACGGTCACGCCGGGCGCCGTTCCGTGGTCGTGCCGGTGTGCCGACAGGGCCTGGGAATCAGGTCGTTGCGACCCAGTAGGGCCGGTTCTGGGCCGCCACCGGGGGCGACTGGTAGACCCACGCACCGACCGGGTTCCTGCCCTCGATCAGGTCGAGGAAGGGCTTGCTCCGGCCCTGCTGGGGATCGGCCCGGCCCAGGGTCAGCCCGACCGGGTCGGAGCCCTCGCTCAGGTCGTACCAGGCGTACGGCGCAAGGACGTTGAGCGGTGCCGCGAGCGGGCGGTGGTGCGGGCTCGTGCCCTCCTTGTCCACCCGCCTGCTGCCGTACTCGGTGAACGGTGCCGCGCTGACCGGCTGGGCGGACAGACCGCCGAGGTCGGCCTCGAAGGAGAAGTAGGTGTCGGCCGGGGAGTAGGAACCGTCGGCCGCAGCCGTGCCGTACCTCCCGCACACCACCTTCCACCGGTCGACGGCCTTGGGGTCGGCGGTGGTGGCGTTGGGCACCGGAAGGGTGTACTGGAAGCCGGCCTTGTGCTTGGGCTCGTTGAACAGCTGTACGCCCGCCGTGATGGCGATGTCGTTGTCGCACGCCACGTGGATGCGGCAGAACCCGAGCGTGCGGGTCTGGTCCTCGCCGTGCGCGTACTGCGGGTACGTGAGCCTCGGCACCCGGGCGGCCTCGGCCGTGGCGTGGGCTACCACGTTGAGTTCGATCTCCTGGGTGACGGCCGTTCCGCTGCCGAACTGGGAGAAGTACAGCTGGTAGTTGAACGACAGGCACACGCTGTCCTCGAACACGGCGGGCGACAGATGCCTGCCCGCCGGGTCCTCGTGGAGCAGGGCCTCCACCGCCTGCCGGGAGCCGGCGTCGTGCAGCAGGTAGTCGAAGCCGATGTTGGTGAAGGCGCCGTAGAAGAAGGGCAGGGTGAAGCCCTCGGGGAGGGGCGGGAGATCGTGCCCGGCCGGCTGGTCGCTCATCGCGTGGACTCCTCGGTGGTGGAGGTGCGGTGCGCCCGGATGGTTGCGGCGGCCTCGGTGTGCGCCGCCTCGAAGTACTCCCCCACGAGTTCGAAGGTGGGGGCTGCGTGCAGGCCCCGCGCCGCCAGGTCCGGGTCGGGGTAGGGGTTGCGGTAGAGCCGCTCGGAGAGGTCGCGCAGTTCGAGCATCACCGGGACCGCGTACCGCATGGCGAGCGGGGAGCCGGTGAAGGCCAGCTCCAGCAGGGTGAGCAGGTAGGCGTAGCGCTGGTTGAAGGACTGGGCGTGCCGTCGGACCTGGGAGCCGGCCGGGTAGTCCCGCACCTTCGCCGACCCGTGGATGGCGTACGCGTCGTCCCAGGTGACGTCGATGAGCGGGCCGCTGGGCTCGGTGCGCGGCAGGTCGTACCTGCCGTACCGGCGGCCCACCCGGATCTCCTTGAAGCGGAAGTAGTGGGCGACCTGGCGCTCCTCGCCGAAGACGGTGTCGTCGCTGTCCCAGATGGTGCCGTCGGCTCCCTCGCCCTGGTCGCTGATCACCTCGACGGCCAGGAGCGCGCTCTTGAGGTCGGTGACCGGGAACACCTCTCCGCCCGAGTTGTAGAAGTCCTCGGGGCCCACCTGGCGTTCCGGGGGGCCGGTAAAGATGGTGCGGCCGGCTGCCCTGCCCTCCTCGTGGTCGCGCTGCTGTTGCCTCTCCAGCCGGATCAGGGCCTGGCGGATGAGGTCGTAGAACTGTCCGATGGAGGTCCAGCCGGTCTGCCCGGGCCGGGTGGGCACGAACGAGCGGGGGCGCTCGATGAGCATGAAGGTCTCCAGCGCCCGGGGCGAGAAGTGCTGGAGCGGGATCTTCGGCAGGCTCGGGTCGCTGAACGGCAGTTGTGCGGGGTATCCCGCGACGAACCGTGGGTGGGCGACGTCCGGGGTGCCGCCGACCGCGTTGAGCAGGTTCGCGGCGAGTGTCAGATGCAGCATCTCCTCCAGGAGGACACTGCGGATGGTGTCGTGGGCCTGGCGGTTGGTGCCCGGCTTGATGGTGTACATCCCGCTCATGTAGACGGGGATCGTCAGGTGTTCGACCTCCAGTGCCGCCTGGAGGAACATCCGCAGGTCGGCGACGCTCGCAGGCGGCTGGGGGCCGTTCTCGGAGAGCGCGTAGGCGGTGATCATCGGGTGCCCTCCGTCGCCAGGGTGACCGGCTGGTGCAGCTCGGCCAGGTCGCGGTGGATCCTCTCGGCGCTGCGCAGGGCGAGTGCGGCCATGGTGAGCGTGGGATTGCTGGTGCCGATGGAGGGCATGCTGCCGCAGCCCACGGCGTAGAGGTTGGGGTGGTCGTGGGTGCGCTGGTAGGAGTCGACCACGGACGAGCCCGGGCGGGATCCCATGATGTGCGTGCCCGCGCCGTGCCCGGCTCCGTGGTACGCCAGGTCCAGCTCCTCGCCGCCCGGTTCGGCCTGGTGCCTGAAGTGGCCCAGGGGGGCGACGCCGTCGTGCGGGCCGAGCTGGGTGAAGTCCTCCGCGCCGAGCGCGGCGAAGATCAGCTGGGAGACCTTGCGGGCGGCGAACACCCCGTCCCGGACCCGTTTGTCCAGGTCGTAGTGGAGGACGGGTTTGGGGTTGCCCACGCCGTCGCGGTGTCTCTGCGGATCGATGGTGACCCGGTTGGCGGGGTCGGCGTGCTGCTCGACGGCGATCTGCAGCTGGACCTGGCGGTTGATCTCGTCGCCCAGCCGGTGGCGCAGCTCCGGGCCGAAGACGCCCGCCTCCCTGATCTCGCCGTCGGCGTCGCCGCCGAGGCCCAGCATGGCGCCGACGTTGCTGAGGGGGGCGCCGGTCGCCCAGCCCCAGCCCCAGTTGCCGATCTCGATGCGGAACGGGGCGCGTCGGCCGCGTCCGGTGCCGAACCGGAAGCACTCCAGGCCGGAGGTGTGTCCGGGGCCGCGGAACGGTCCGACGGGCTCGCCCTCGGGCATCCTGGCCCAGGCCAGCATGGTGGGATGGTCCATGAGGTGGCAGCCGACGTAGCCGCTGCTGTTGGCCATGTGGGAGGCGAGCAGCAGCACCGCGTTCTCGATGGCGTGCGCCGCCAGGACGACGATGTCCGCCTCGGCGGTGTACGGGGTGCTCACGGGGGTTGCGGGATCGCCGTACTCGCGGAACTCCACCCCGCGCACGGTGTCACCGCGGCCCGGCAGGACCCGGCTGACCACGCAGCGCGTGGCGAGATGGACCGAGTCGGCGAAGTCCTGCTGGAGCCTGAGCGGTGAGGACTTGGCCTGCACCGGGCAGATCGGGGTGCAGCTGGAGTTGCCCACGCACCGCTCGCCGAAGTTGGGCAGTCCGACGGCTCCGCGCGGGCGGTATCCGTGGCCGTTCGCGTAGAGCGGGTTGGGGGTGCTGTTGCGGCCCTGCGGCAGCCCGTACACCTTCAGCGTGTAGTCGACGTCGGCCACGACGTCCCGTACGGTCCCGCCGTCGAGCCTGTCCTGGAACATCCAGTCCTGGTGGCTCCAGGGGATCTCCTCCATCGGGTACGCGTAGTCGTCGTCGGGTACGACCCCGAGGTGCCACTGGGCGTTCGCGTCGCCGGCGCAGCCGATGAGCAGCTCGGCCTCGCGGACGTGGCGCTCCAACTCGGCCGCGCTGAGCGGCCAGTTGCGCCCGTAGCGGTAGTGGTCGCGGGTGGCGTAGTCCTCCGGGTGCATCCGCGGTGTCGCGCCCAGCCAGTGCATCGCGGCGCCGCCGAGCGCGCGGACGTAGTCGGTGCCGTACGGCAGCGGGCCGGTCTGCACGAAGTGTCCGGTGGCGGTGTAGCCGGGCGGGTCGGTGCTGGGGTGCAGGTCGAGGACGTCCGGGAAGGGGGCTGCCGCGTTGGGCCGGTAGGCGGCGTTGGGCACCTTGATCACGGCGCCGGAGAAGGTGTCGACGGAGTCCTGGTAGCCGGCCCAGGTGTCGGTGCCGCCGTTGCCGGCCTCCAGGACGAGGACCCGCCAGCCCTGCGACCCGAGGTGCCGGGCGAGCAGGCTGCCGGCCCAGCCGCTGCCGACGACGATCACGTCGTAGCGACGGCCGTCGACGGCGGAACCGGTTGTGGTCACGGTCATCGCTTCACTCACTCGCTTCCTCGGGTTCCGCATCCGGCGGCGGGGCGGCGGCCGGAACGGCGGACGGGGCGACGCCGCGGGAGGCGCGCGGCCCGGGCAGCAGATGGGCGGGGACGCTGCCGGTCGCCACCTGCGGCAGGTACGCGGCCGGGGCGCACGCGGTCTGTGCCGACGGGTCCTCGGCGGCGGCCTGCAGTTCCTCCCGGATCTCCTGCTCGGTCGGCAGGTCCGGCGGCTTGAGCGCCCAGGTGCCGAAGCCGGGCGGCTTGGCTCCGGACGGGTGCCCGGCAAAGGTCCGCCAGACGAGTCCTTCGGGATAGCTGCCGGGCGAGGCGACGGACTCGGTGTTGGGCAGCTCGCGGCGCAGGGCCGCGTGGGCGGCGGGGGCGAGCCGCGGCCAGCCGCCGGTGTACCAGAGGTAGGCCAGCGCGCGGGCGATCTCCCGGTTGAGCGGTGAGAGCCGCATCGGTCCCTCGGGGGTCCCCAGGGCCTGCTGCCAGGCGTCGAGGAACGCCGCCAGAGGGCCCGCGCCGAGCTGACGGCGTGCGGTGTCGAGGTACAGCCGCGCCATGCCGGTGCCGTACAGGTCGTAGGTGGCGAAGCCGGTGAGGGGCATCGACAGTTCGACGAAGCGGCGCAGTTCGGGGTCGGCGGGGATGGTGTCGTCGGTGGTCATGCTCACCCCTTCGTCCAGCGGTCGAGCAGGTGGTCGGCCAGCCGCTGGGCCATGGCGACCGCGGCCAGGGTCGGGTTCCAGGAACCGGAGGTGGGGAAGGTCGCCGCGCCGCCCACGTACACGTTGGCGACCTGGTGCAGGCGGCAGTCGGTGGTGGTCACCGACTCGTCGGGGCTGTCTCCCAGCCACAGGGTGCCGGACTCGTGGACCAGGGCGTCCTTGAGCCGGCCGGGGGGAATCTGCGGCTTCCACGCACCGGGCCGCCCGTCCTCGGCAGGGTGCCAGTACTCGATCCGCGAGGCGCTCAGGCCGCCGGCGAGGATCTCCCGGACGACCTGCTGGGCCTGCTGGTCCATGGTCGCGCGCAGCCCGAGGTCCCTCTCGCCGGGCCTGAGTTCGAGCACGGTGTCGCCCCGCTCGGTGCAGACCCGGCTGCCGTGGGCGTCCTTGGGGCTGCTGCGCCATTCGCCCAGGCAGTGGACGAGGAAGCCGATGTGGTCGCGGCCGCTGAGCTGTTGCAGGAACTCCTGGTCGAAGGAGTCGGGGATCAGGCGGTAGAGGTCCGGGACGGCCGTGTCGGGCGCGGGGTTGGAGGCGCCCATCAGATGGATGTGGAAGTCACGCGCCTCGTGCGGTCCGCCGTCTCCCTCGACCCGGCCGCGCAGGTACATGCACGCGACCTGCAGCCCCTTGTCCTCCAGACCCGGCCAGGCCGCACGCGGTACCCGGGCCGAGAACCAGGAGGCCACGTGTCCGCCGAGGTTGGTGCCGGCGAACGGCGGCAGGACGTCGGCGAAGGAGTCCAGCAACAGCCCGGTGGGCTCGACGATGCCGTTGGCCAGCACCAGGTCGGTGCGTGGTCCCAGCCTGAGCACCCCCTGGCTGGTGGAGATCTCGGTGGCCCGGCACTCGGGCCCCGCCGCGCCGGCGGCCGGTGTGCCGTGCCGGATCTCCAGCACCTCGCACCCGGTGACGATGTCCACCTGCCGGGGGAAGGACTCTGCGAGCTCGATCAGCACCGGAACGGGGCTGAACTTGCGGTAGCCGAGCGAGGAGGTGGTCGCCCGCGAGGCGAGCGGCACCTCCAGATCCGGGGCCTGGATCCCGGCCGGGAAATGCCCGATGCCGCCGAGCTTCGCCATGAGCTGTTCCCGCAGCCACGGCTGGAACACCGTGAACTGTTCGCCCATATGACGGGGATGGACGGCACCCAGGAACTGGTCGGCGGAATCCCAGTAGAGCTCCAGCGAGTCCCTCACGGTTTTCGGCCAGTCGGGCATTTGCGCCTCGGTCGGCCGGGGAATCCAGGTGCTCCAGAATTGGGCGCGGCCGCCCAGGTACGGGATCTGCGGCGCGAGATCGAATGTCGTGCCGGCGGCGCGGCGCCATGGCCGGGCAACGGCGTCCTTCATCAGCCGCTGATATCGGGGATGAAGATTCTGTACGTGTTCAGGAAGGAGAAAGCTTCCCTTTTCGAGCACGAGCACGCGCAGGGCCGTGCCCTCCGTGTGCCTCATCAGCCGGTCGAGGACGGCCGCGCCGACGGCGCCGCCTCCGACGATCACGATGTCGTGGCCGACGGCGCTGACCTGCTGCAGCGTCTTGCAGTAGTACGTGGCGACCGGGTCACGGTCGGCCGGTAGGGGCGGGGCCGGCGCGCGCGGCGCGTCACCGACGTCGAGCAGGGTCGTCCCGTCCGCGTTCACCGGTGGCGGTTCGGAACCGGAACCTGGCATGGGCATACCTCCCTACGGCGGAGCCGCAGTAGCTTGCCGAAGGATTCTGCGCTGCCGGCGATCACCCGGCAATGCCTGTGGATAAGAGGTGATCAATTCGGTGAAACGTCCCGGCGCAGTCCACTTCCTGCAGGGAAACGCTTTTCCATGCCACCTCTCGGACGCACATCCCCTTGGCATATTCACCAATGTGGGTTAAATCCCGAACGCACGAGCATGCACATTCACCCGAACGTGACGAAGACACCCTGCATGACCGCACCGCAAAGGGAGCGGCCCCTCGACGCCGATGAGCCGGAGACAGTGCGACGCCGACGAGGCGGAGACGGCGGCTCTTCCGCCCACGGGCTGCGGCCCCGCCCCGGGCGGAGAACCGCTCGGGGACGGGGCCGCAGCCGGGCCTCAGCTCCTGGTCTGCGCGTCGATTCCGTCGAGCAGCAGTTCCAGTCCGACGGTGAAGCTGGTGTCCCAGTCGACGTCGGAGATGTAGTTGTTCGCCGCGACGGTCGGATACCGGCCGCGCTGGCTCTCCAGGTACTCCTGCCCCAGCCGGGCCTCCTCGGCGGAGAGCTGAAGGCTGGACTGGGTCGCCGTGGCGCCCATCACGTGGTTGTACAGCGCCCACGTGGCGGCGTTGAGCCGTTTGCCGGTCAGTCCCGCGCGCAGCAGCGCGGACTGCAGGAACTCCATCCAGGCCAGGAAGTTGGGGCCCATCAGCGGCCGTTGCCGCGCGGGCAGGGTGGCCGCCCAGGGGTGCCGCAGCATCGCCTGCCGCCAGGTGTTGACCAGGACCACGATGTCGTCGCGCGGATTCTCGGCGCGCTGGTCCGGGAGTCGGGTCTCCCCGAAGATCGCGTCGACCGCCAGGTCGATGACGTCACCCTTGGTCGCCACGTGCCAGTACAGGGTCGTGGCACCCACCTGAAGCCGTTCGGCCAGGTGGCGCATCGTGAGCCGGTCCATCCCCTGCTCGTCCAGCAGGGCGACGGCGGCCAGGACGATGCGTTCCCGCGTCAGCGGCGGCTCTCCCTTGTTGCCCCGCGAGGAGCGGAGCCAGACGTTGCCGACTCCCGCGCCGCCCTGCGCCCTCGAGCGTTCCTTGCCCGCTATGACGTTCACCTCCGGATTCATGCGGCTCACCCCCGAGGGTGCACATCGCGCCACTGAGTGTTGCCGGTCGAGTCTTGCACGCCCGGGCCCGCGCTCCGTGCGCGACCGCCGCGGGTCTGCTGTCCGCATCTTCTATCGCACCTCAACTCCGTTTGTTCATGGGCTACTTGAAGCCAACTCAGGGACTGTGCGAGCGCCTGCGTAATGACACCGCTGCACAGAGTTGTAGTAGAGTCACGCCCCACTAGACCAACGTTCGAGTCACCCGACCATAGTGCGAGTACACGTGACATACATCCAGCAAGAAGCCCCCTCACCGGCTCGGTCCAAGACGCGCTGGTGGACCCTTCCAGTCGTGAGCCTCGCTCAGCTGATGGTCGTGCTGGACGCGACCATCGTGAACATCGCTCTCCCCTCGGCCCAGAAGAGCCTGGGCATGACAGACGCCGACCGTCACTGGGTGATCACGGCCTACGCCCTCGCCTTCGGCGGACTCCTGCTTCTGGGCGGGCGCGTGTGCAGTGCGATCGGCCACCGGCGGTCCTTCGCCATCGGCCTCGTCGGCTTCGGCCTGACCTCGGGGCTCGGCGGTGCGGCGGGCAATGCCGGCACCCTCTTCGCCGCACGCGCCGGACAGGGCGTCTTCGCCGCGCTCCTGGCGCCGGCGGCACTCTCCCTGCTCATCCTGACCTTCACCGACGGGCGCGAACGCGGAAAGGCCTTCGGTGTCTTCGCCGGTGTCGGCGCGGGCGGAGCGGCGCTCGGCGTCGTGGCGGGCGGACTGCTCACCGAGTACGCCAACTGGCGCTGGTGCCTCTACGTCAACATCCCCATGTCCGCGATCGCCCTGATCGGCGTCCCGCTCATCCTGCGCGACCGCCCGGGCGGCAACCTGCGCAGCGTGGACCTTCCCGGAGTGCTGCTCAGCGCCGCGGGCCTCGTCTCACTGGTCTACGGCTTCACCCAGGCGGAACCGCACGGCTGGGGCGATTCGACCGTGCTCGCCCTGCTCGTCGGCGGCGTGCTCCTGCTGAGCCTGTTCGTCCTGGTCGAGAGCAGGACGCGCAATCCGCTGCTGCCGCTGCGCATCCTGATCCACCGGGTCCGCGGCACCGCGTTCGTGTCCGTGTCCCTGATGTTCGCCGCGATGTTCGGCTTCTACCTCTTCGTGAGCTACTACACGCAGACGATCCTCGGCTACTCGCCGGTCAAGGCGGGCATGACGCTGCTGGTGAACGCCGTGAGCACCACCATCGGCGCGATGCTCATCGCCGGCCGGCTGAGCCGCCGGGTCACGCCCAACGTCCTGATCGCGGGCAGCCTGCTGTCCTCCGCCGCCGGCATGCTGATCCTCACGCAGCTGAAGGTGGACAGCTCCCACGTGTTCCCGGTGTATCTGACCCCGGCCATGATCCTGACCGGTATCGGTCTCGGCTGCCTGCTGGCGACGGCGACGAACACGGCGACGATCGAACTCGACCCGGCCGAGGCGGGTGTCGCGTCGGCGGCCTACAACACGGTGCAGCAGGTGGGTGCCGCGTTCGGCACCGCGCTGCTCAACTCCATCGCCACCAGCGTCACCACGTCGTACCTGAAGGACCACGGGAACCGCCCGGCAGCCGTCAACACCGCAACCGTGCACGGCTACACCGTGGCGCTCTGGGTGGCCTTCGGTCTTCTCGTGTGCGGTGCGCTGATCGTCGGCCTGTTCTCCCGAGGCGGTCACCGGACCTCCCGTCCAGAAGCGGTAGTCGAAGTCTCCGGCTGAGGCCGGGCGTCCACCGGAAGAGGGAGGATCAGTCATGCACGGCAACCGGGCGACCGTCACTGTCGCCGATGGATTCGTACCCGTCATCGACCTGTCGTCGAGAAGCACCACTCAGGGTCGTGCGGCGATCGCCGGGGCCATCGACCAGGCGTGCACGGGCTCCGGGTTCTTCGTCGCCGTCGGTCACGGAGTTCCCCAGGAACTCATCGCCCGCATGTTCACCGTGACCTACGAGTTCTTCAGAATGCCGGAGGAGGAGAAGGAGCTGGTCGCGCACTGCCCGGGGTTCTCCGGTTTCCGGCGGACGGGCGGAGCGACCGCCCTCAGCCTCGACCAGGAGACGCCCCCGGACCTGTGCGAGGCCTTCGCGATCCACGCCACCGGCGAGCTGAGCACCGAGGAGCGCCGAAAACTCGGCAACGAGTGGGCGACGTGGACGCTGGCCAACATCTGGCCGCAGAACCCTCCGGAGTTCAGGACGGTCTGGCAGGAGTACATGACGGTCATGGGCAACCTGGCCGCCGACCTCATGCGCCTGTTCGCGCTCGCCCTCGACCTCGGCGAAAGGTTCTTCGACGACAAGTTCGACCACCACGGCTCGTCCATCGCCGTCAACTACTACCCGCCGCAACTCAGCCCGCCACTGCCCGGCCAGTGGCGGCGAGGTCCCCACACCGACTTCGGCAGCCTCACCATCCTCTACCAGGAGGACGACCGCAGCGGCCTCCAGGTCCTCCAGGGCGAGGACACCTGGCGCGACGTCAGCGCCATCCCCGGCAGCTTCGTCGTCAACATCGGCGACCTGATGGCCCTGTGGACCGGCGGACGATGGGTCTCCACCATGCACCGCGTCGTCAACCCCCAGCCCGGCGACACCTCCTCCCGGCTCACCATCCCCTACTTCTACCTCCCCAACCACGACGCCTCCATCGAACCGATGCGGCCGAGCGGTGAATCCCGTGGCGGCGGTGGGCGTTTCGGCACCGGTGTGATCGCCGGGGAATGGATGTCGCGCAAGATCCAGAAGATGTTCGCCGGACCCACCGCCTAGCAAGAAGAGGCCGTACGCCGATCCGGCCGCTCCTTTGCAGGCACGCCTTCTCCCTGTGGACGCCCGGCCGGCGAATCGGCCGTTCCTCGTGCGGCGCCGGGCGGAATCAACCACGAGCAGGGCCGGGAGATATGCGCTCGAATAGTGATGAGCTGACAGATTCCATCACGGAGCATGGCAACTCTTCTCCGGCCGCACCTAGGGTCGAGGCGAGACGCCGCTGAAGGACGAGTTTCGGACGCTTCGCCAGACCGGCCCTGCTCCTCACCGCCCTCCACGCCCTGGACGAACGGCCTCCAGTGGATTCTCACCGCCCAGCAGATCCCTGAAAACATCAGGGAGAGAGGGAAAGCCGTGAGTAGTGATCAGTCGACCGTCACCGTGATCGATGACTTCGTGCCGGTCATCGACCTTTCCTCCCGGGAAGACCCGGGCAGGCGCACCGAAATTGCCGAGGCGATCGGAACCGCACTGCGCAGGTCCGGGTTCTTCATCGTCGTCGGTCACGGAATTCCGAAGGACCTGGCGGACCGCATGTTCACGGTGACCAACGGGTTCTTCAAACTGCCGGAGCCGGAAAAGGACCTCGTCGCGTCCCGCCCCGGAGTGTCCGGGTACCGCAGGGCCGGCGGCACCCTCGCCCGCAGCCTCGACCGGAAGACTCCCCCGGACCTGTGCGAGACGTTCGCCGCCCATGTGACGGGCGAGCTGGGCGACGAGGAACGCCACAAGCTCGGGAACGAGTGGGCGAGCTGGACGCACAAGAACATCTGGCCGCAGAACCCTCCGGAGTTCAGGACGGTCTGGCAGGAGTACATGACGGCCATGGGCAACCTGGCCGCAGACCTCATGCGCCTGTTCGCGCTCGCCCTCGACCTCGACCTCGACGAGAAGTTCTTCGACGACAAGTTCGACCACCACGGCTCGTCCATCGCCGTCAACTACTACCCCCCGCAGCTCAGCCCTCCTCTGCCCGGCCAGTTGCGACGAGGTCCCCACACCGACTTCGGCAGCCTCACCGTCCTCTACCAGGAGGACGACCGCAGCGGCCTCCAGGTCCTCCAGGGCGAGGACACCTGGCGCGACGTCAGCGCCATCCCCGGCAGCTTCGTCGTCAACATCGGCGACCTGATGGCCCTGTGGACCGGTGGACGCTGGGTCTCCACCATGCACCGCGTCGTCAACCCGCAAGCCGGTGACACCTCCTCCCGGCTCACCATCCCCTACTTCTACCTCCCCAACCACGACGCCTCCATCGAACCGATGCGGCCGTTCACGGACTCCCCCGCGGTGGAGCGATTCGACACCGTGACGGTCAGCGAGTGGGTGTCGCGCAAGGTGCAGAAGATTTTCAGCTGAGCCCGGTCCGGCTACCGATCCGATCACCGACCAGGCCCTAGCCCTGCTCCGCAGAAAGGCAGTGGATCATGCAGAAGAGCGTCCATCACGACAGGATCAGTGAGCAGTACCAGGCTTCGAGCACGCAGTACGACAGCGTCAAGAACCTGCCCTACGCGTTTGCCGAACGGGAGACCCTGCTGTCCGGGATGCCCGATCTCACCGGGAAGCGGGTCCTGGACGTGGCCTGCGGAACGGGCTTCTACTCGCGCATCTTCAAGCGCCTCGGGGCGGAGACGGTCGTCGGCGTCGACATCGAGCGGAGCATGGTCGACGTGGCTCGCCAGATCGAGACCGAGCAGCCGCTGGGCATCACCTACGAGGTGGGCGACGCGGCCGAGCTGCCGGTGCTCGGGGGGTTCGACGTCGTCGCGCCCGTCTGGGCGTTCGTGCACGCCAAGGACGCCGCGGAGTACCACGAGATGGTGTCGCGATGCGCCGCCAACCTGGTGCCGGGCGGCACCATGGTCGCCCTGTGCTCGAACCCCGACATCGACCTCGAGAAGATGTCCGTCTATCCGCGCTACGGCCTCTCCATCACGCCGAAGGAGAAGCACGGCGAACTCCAGGTCATCCACATCGAGATGGATGTCGAGCCGCACGTCGGATTCGACGGCTTCTTCTGGCCGGCGGGCACCACGGAAGCGGCGATGGAGAAGGCGGGTCTCGTCGATGTCCGGCGTCTGCCGAACCGCGCCCCCGGGCATGCGGCCGGCCTGTCCGAGAAGGGATACTGGGCCGATTTCGTGGCGAACCCGCCGTTCGCTCTCTACACGGCCACCAAGCCGTAACGGGAAAGCAGTCGCAACAGACACGGTGGAAACTCTCGAGACGGGGAAATCCATTGAAGCTCGCTGTATTCGGAGCGAACAGTTCGACGGGACGGCATCTCACCGAACAGGCGGTCGCCGCGGGCCACACAGTGACCGCGGTCGTGCGGCGGCCCGAGGCATTTCCGTTGTCCGGCCCGCATCTTCAGATATGCGGTGCGGACGTGAACGACAGAGCAGCGGTCGAGCGAGCGGTCGCCGGACAGGACGCGGTCGTATCGATTCTGGGTGTGCCGTACGGACGCCAACCGGTGACCGTGCTTTCGCGGGGTATCACGCACATCACGGACGCGATGGCCGTGCACGGCGTCAAGCGACTGGTCACCGTGACCTCACGTCTGCTCGCCGTGCACACCAATCGGGCGGCCGGAGAAAAACCGCCCCTCGAGCGATTCATGTACCGCAGGGTCATCTACCCGTTCCTCACCA
Source organism: Streptomyces sp. NPDC020362 (assembly GCF_040642095.1). Classification (NCBI taxonomy): domain Bacteria; kingdom Bacillati; phylum Actinomycetota; class Actinomycetes; order Kitasatosporales; family Streptomycetaceae; genus Streptomyces; species Streptomyces sp. NPDC020362. The sequence goes on along the minus strand of NZ_JBFAET010000033.1, from coordinate 24,397 downwards.
CCCTCGGCCGGACCCTGTACGACGACATGGTGCGCATGGAGCAGATCGTCCGCGCGACGGATCTCGACTGGACGATCGTCCGCCCCTCGGCGCTCTTCAACACCGACACCTTGAGCCCCTACCACTTCGGCCCGCCGGAGTCACCGGGACTTTATACGTCGCGTATTGATCTGGCGCATTCCCTGCTCGAGGAGGTGACCGAAAACAAGCATGTGCACTCGGTCGTCTCGGTCTTCACCACGCAAGGGGTCCCGACCTTTGGTGACGTATTGAAGAAGGAGGTCATGCGCATCGGGTCCTGGGACCACAAGTAAGTTTCAGGCCATGTCCGGATGGCGGCACCGCCCTGTAATGGGCGATGTCGCCATCCGTGCCTTTGCGCCCCCTCCCCCAAAACCCCCGAGTCCGAGATCGTCTCAATCCGAACCAACTTACTTTGCGCAGTGGAAATACTGGAACAGGTGTGACAATCTGAAATAAGCGACGACACCCGCCCTTACGTGCGAAGGGGAGAGCTTCAAGGGGGAGATGCACCCGTGCACAAAGGCTCGCAGCTCGCATTATTCCTCGAAAGTCTGCACTGGTCGCCCGAGCGGTTGGCCCGTGAAATTAATCGAAAATACGGCGAGGGCACGGTCAGCCTGAAAGCTCCGTACGGCTGGGCGAAAGGGGCGTACCCACGCGGTCAAGTGCCTGATTTCGTTGCCTCCGTACTCTCCGAGCAGCTGGGCAGATCGATCGATATCGGCCAGATATGGCCGGAGCGCTTTCCGGACACCGGGCCCGGCGGCGTCGGCGGCCCGGCGCCCGGGGCTCCCTGGTCCGAACAGCACGTCGACCGCGCCCTTCGAGCCCTCCTCGACCAGGAGGAGCACGGGACCGGGCCGTGTCCGCGCTCCGGTGAGCCGGTACCCGGACCCGAACTGGTGGCGCTGGCCGTCGACTGGCTCACGGCGGACACCACGCTGGCCTCGGCGCGGTCGGACGGCCCCGAACTCCCCGCGGAGATGGTCGAGGTGCTGGCCGGCCGGATCACGCGGCTGCGCAGGCTGAGTGCCTCGCAGGACAGCGCCCTCATCAGGAAGTGGGTGGTGCACGAGCTGGACTGGACCCGTCACCTGACCAGGAACGCCGCCTACGACGCGCCGACCGGTCGCCGGCTCTACGGCGCGACAGCCGAGCTGGCCCAGCTCGCCGGCTGGCTGGCCGAGGAGAAGGGCCTGTACACCCAGGGCCAGCAGTACCTGCTGGTGGGGCTGCACGCGTCCGGCCTGGCCGGCGACCGCAACCTGGGCGCGTACATCCTGTCCTGTCTCAGCTACCACCTCACGAAGTGCGGCAACGGACGGGACGCGCTGCGGCTGATCAAGCTCGCCGACATCGGTATGGAGGACGCGGTGCCCGGTGTCCTGCGTTCGCTCCAGGCGTCGCGCGAGGCGTGTGCGCGCGCCGGGTCCGGCGACGAGTGGGAGCCCGTGGACCGGACGGACCCGGACGGTGCCCTCCCCCTGCTCGGTCTGGAGGAACGTATCGCCGCAGCCCTGCTGGGCCGGGAGGACGAGAGCCGACTGCCGCGGCAGGCGGAGCACCCGGACACCCCGGTGTCCGAGGCAGAGGTGCGAACCGTCGCCTCACCGGCGTGTCTGAGCTGCTGCGGCGAGTTCGCCGAGGCCCAGCGGGTGTGCGGCGACGGGTGACAGGTGATCTGTGGCATCGCCCGCGGGGCGCGCGTGCGGCCGCGGGGCTGTCGGCGCGGTCGGCGCACCCCGCGTCCGGCCCGCGACGCCGGCCCTCCTACTGCGGCTGGTCCGGGGGCGCCAGGTAGCCGCCCAGGGTGTAGGTCCCGGGCGGCACCGCCCGGGACCCGTCGTCGACGTCGTCGGCGGCCAGGACACCGGCCAGTGTGTACGTCCCTTCCTCCGCGGGGCCCGGCGGCCGGGCACGGTCCGGTGCGGCGAAGTTCCGCGCACCGTGCAGCCATGCCACGTAGTCGTGGAGGTCGGTCGCCGACATGGCGGTCAGTGCCTTGTTGCGGGCGGTGGCCTCCGTGTCCGCGGCGTGCCACAGCGCGATGCTGTCCCGGGCCAGCCGATGGACACGCGCTGTCCGGTCCCTGCGGGCCGTGTTGTAGCGGCGCAGCCGCTCGCCGAACTCGGCGGCCGTGCAGTCCAGCAGGTCTCCGAGCACCACCGCGTCCTCGAGGGCCAGGCACGCGCCCTGCGCCGCGTAGTGCAGCATCGGATGGGCCGCGTCACCCAGCAGCGCGACCCGGCCGTCGGTCCAGACGTCCACGGGGTCGCGGTCGACCAGCACCCACGCCTTCCACTCCGTGGCCAGTTCCAGGAGCCGTTGCGCGGTGTCGCAGAGCACGGCGAACTGCTCGCGCACCTGCGCCGTCGGCACCGCCGTGCCGGAGAAGGTCTCGGCCGGCCGGTTCTCGACGCTGGGGGCGAGGTTGAGACTGCGGCCTCCGGCGATCGGATAGTGCACGAAGTGCCGGCCCGGCCCCGCCCACCACGTCACCGACTCGTGCCGCAGGTCCGGGGGCACCCGGTCCATGGGGACGATCGAGCGGTAGACGGTGATGCCGGCGTTGCGCGGTCCGCCGTCGCCGACCAACTGCTCACGTACGGCGGAGTGCAGGCCGTCGGCGCCCACGAGGGCGTCGGCGGTCAGAGCTTCGCCCCCCGCGAGCAGCACGCGCACCGCCTGCCCGGTGTGTTCATAGCCGACGACCGCGCTGGAGGGCCGCAGCTCGATCCGGTCGCTGCCCCGGCACGCCTGCAGCAGCAGCCGGTGGAGCTCGCCGCGGTGCACCACGACATAGGCGCTGCGGAAACGGTCGCGGTAACGCTCGTCCAGCGGCATGCTGACGACGTGCTCGCCCGACACGCCGTCCATGAAGCGCAGTTCCCGGACCGGTACGGCGATCCGGCGGACGGCCGAGGCCACGCCCAGGCGGTCGAGCGCGTGCATGCCGTTCGGGGCGAGCTGGATACCGGCACCGAGTTCGGCGAACTCGCGGTTCCGCTCGCACAGCACCACACGGTGCCCCCGGGCCGAGACGCTCAGCGCCGCGGCGAGACCGCCGATGCCGCCGCCGGCGATGACGACCGTCGTCATGCCGGTGCTCCGGCCCGGCCCTCGTCCGCATGCTCTTCCCGTCCGATCAGGCGGGCGAGTTCCAGCCGTTTGACCTTGGCGGTTGCCGTCTGGGGAAGGTCCGCCTGCCGCCACTGCACCGGCGGTGCCATCTCCGGCAGGTCGGCCACCGCCGCCCGCCAGGCCTCGGGGTTCAGCGGCCGGTCGCCCTTGGTGCACACCACCGGGCGGGGCAGCCCGTTCTCGGCGGGGACTATGACGACCTCGGTGATGTCGGCGAGGCGCGAGAACAGCCGGTCCTCCACCGACAGGGTGCTGCCGAAGCCGGGGATCTCGTCCACCTCCCGGTCCAACAGGTGCAGACAGCCCCAGCGGGTGCGGTAGCCCAGGTCGCCCATGCGCCACCAGCCTGCGTCGGCCTGCCGGTCGAAGCGCTCCTGCTCGCCCAGGTACGTGCGGATCCGGCCGTCGCTGCTGACCTCGATGTACCCCGGCGAGGCCGACGTCGGCCGGTTGCCGTCGCGGCTCACCACACGCACGCCGGTCATGCCCGGGAACGGGATGCCGACACAGCGCCCGTCCGCCTCGGGCGAGCGGTGTCTGCCGTACGAGCGCGCGGCGGTCGGTCCGACCTCGCTCTGTCCGTAGATCTGGCCGAACCGCGGGGACCGGCGCCGGGAGCCACCGATCAGGGTGCGCACCGTACGCGGATGCAGTGCGTCGAAGGTGCTGCTGAAGAACTTGACGTTGGCCAGCGGTTCGAGGGGGTCGGCGGCGAGCCGCTCCCAGCTCATGTACGTGTTCGGGTGGGCTTCGAGGACGGCCGGACGCAGCCGGGCGAACAGCTGCGACACCCGCTGCGGGTCGGCGTCCGCGAGGATCCCCACCGGGAAGCCGCGCAGCAGCGCGATGGCGAGCGCGGTGAACAGCCGCGAGTGCACGAACGAGACGTGGATGGCCACCGGTTCGCGCCGCCGCATCAGCGCTGTGGCCAGTGCCTGCGGCCGGTAACGGGCTTCGAGGCCGAACGCGGTGTGGACGGCCAGCTTCGGGACACCCGTCGTGCCGGAGGTGTGCGTGACGAGGGTCGGGTGGTCGGGAGGCATCTCCAGCACGGGAATCCGCGGAGCACCCGCCAGTTCGGCCAGGGCCGTGGCGCGGTCGTCGGTGCCCGAGGCCAGCAGCACGCGGCGGGTGAGGGCGAAGACCGTGTCGGGCAGAGAGCCGGCCAGCTTCGCGGCGTCGGTGATCAGGTACGGCCGGTCGACCCGGCGCAGGAGTGCCGTCACCGTGTCGCCGTCCAGGTGGGGAGAGAGCAGGACGGGCACGGCGCCGATCCGGGTGGCCGCGACAGCCAGCAGGGTGATGTCGAACGCGTTGCTCTTGTGGATCACCGCATGGTCGCCGGGTCGTAGCCCCGCGCGCCACAGGCGCGAGCCGAAGTCGCTCACGAGATCGGCGACGTCCGTCATCGTCATGGCCCGGCCACGCTCCGGCGCGATGTCCAGATCGTGGTCGAGGAGCAGGACGTTCGTCGGGTACCGGGCGGCCGCCCGGTCGAACAGCGCACCCAGCCTGATGCCGCGATTTCCTACGCGCTGGAGAAACATGCGTCAACCTCGATCTGCTCGGATGTCCGGGAACGCTGTGTCAGTCGCTTTCGATGACCTTCTTGAGACGTCCGACGGTGGCGGTCATGTCGTTCTTGAGCTTTGCCCCCCACTCCTTGAAGAACCTCTTCTTCTCGTCGTCGTCCATCTCCGCGGTGATGCCCTGGATTCCCTCGGTGGCGGTGCCCATACGGAAGTGGTGGACGAGGTGTGTGCCGCCGTCGGCGGCGCGCAGGGTGAAGCCCCAGACACTGTCCTGGGGCCGGCCGGACAGGGTGCGCATGGCCCAGGCGAAGCGGTGGGCGGGCTCGGCGGCCACCACCTCGGCCGTCGTGGTCCACGAGCCGCGGACCACCGGTGCCCACGCCACCACGTCGGCGGGCCGGTCGTTGTGGCCGCGGAAGACCGAACCCAGGGCGCCGGGTTCGCCCTCGATCCACTCACCGCCGGTGCATTCCTCGCTCCACTGGTGACTGCGCGGCAGATCGCTGACCACCGCGTAGACGAATTCGGGTGCTGCGGCGACCTGAACTTCGATCCTTATCTCGAAGAGGGCCACGTCGTGGTTTTCCGCTTCCCTTTTTGCGTCCATGGAGACATCGTCGTCAGGCATTTACCGGCCGGGCAACGGAACCGGCAGCGGATTCGTCAAGTCCCGCCCCGGGACCGGTTCGGCGCGCACGCGGGGCCTGCCATTCGACCAGGGCGAGGCCGGCCGCCATACCCCCGCCGAACCCGGCCAGCACCACCAGGTCGCCGGGGGTGATCCGGCCGGCGGCCCGGTCCAGGGTGATGGGGACGGACGCCGCTCCCGTGTTGCCGAAGAACCTCACGGTGGTGTGCGTACGCTCGGGCAGGAATCCGAGGTCCGCGGAGAGCGACTCGATCATCCGGCCGTTGGCCTGGTGGGGGACGAAGTGCAACGGCCGTGCGCGGTCCGGCACATGGGTGTCCACGAAGGAGCGGATCAGCGGTGCGACACGGCTCTCCACGAAGCGGCGCACCGCGGGGCCGTCCATCGTGAAGTAGTGCAGGCCCTGCTCGACGGACGCCGCGGAGGCGGGGATCTGCGAGCCGCCCGCGGGGACACGGATGAGGCCCCGTTCCTCGGGGAAGGTGGCGAGCCGGGTCGCGATCACTCCGTCGCCCCTGGTGGGCCCCAGGACCACGGCACCCGCGCCGTCGCCGAAGAGCACGACGGTCCGCCGGTCGGCGGGGTCCAGCGTGCGGGAGTAGATGTCGGCGCCGATGACCACGGCGTGACCGCCGGAGCCGCGGATCATGCTTTCCGCCGCGGTCAGGGCGAAGACGAAGCCGCTGCACACCGCGTTGACGTCGAAGGCCGGTGTGCCGGCCGGAACCCCGAGTTCCGCGGCGACGGCCGTGGCGGTGGGGGGCTGGGGCGAGTCGGGGGTCGACGTCGCCACGAGGATCAGCGTGACGTCTTCGGCGCGCACGCCGGCGTCGTGGAGCGCCATGCGCGCGGCCATGGCCGCCAGGTCCGAGGTGGTCTCGTCGGACTTCGCCCAGCGGCGCTCGTGGATCGCGGTCTTCCGCCTGATCCACTGGTCCGTCACGCCGGCTGGTGCTCCGACGTCGTCGTTGGTGACGACGTTGCCGGGGAGACAGGAACCCGTGCCGAGGATTCCGACCGAATCCGCGTCACGGACCGCTACTGCACGACTGGCCATGGTGACTCATTCCAGGTCGTCGCCGCGCACAATTCCGGGGACGGAGTCCCGCACGGCGTCCGGTACGACAGTTCTGCGTCGGAAGATAGCCACCGGCGCTGCGCATACCCCAGACACCGCGGCAATGAATGTCACCTCTGTAGGCTTCACGACTGCCGATGCCCGGTACCCGCACGGAAGTTGACAGACTTACCGGCCGGCCCGTCGACGCTCCCCGCAGGAAAACGTAGCGTTGGTGGCCGATATGTCCGTCCGTCCGACAAGGGACACCGCATGGGGAGAAGTAATTCCGCGTCGGCAGACGCACCATGGTCCAATGCAATCGACGTGCATCACCACGTCATTCCGGAATTCTATGTGGAGGAACTCCGGAAACTCGGCGCCGCCGCCACGCTGCCCGGCGTCGACAAGCCCGCCTGGCGGGTGGAGACCAGTCTGTCGATGATGGACCGGCAGGGCATACGGGCGGCCGTGGTCAACGTGTGGCCGGGGGTACCCGCCGTGGACGCGGCCACCGGCGCCCGGTTCGCACGCCGGGTCAACGAGTTCCTCGCGGAGCTGGTGGCCGCGCACCCCGGCCGTCTGGGGGCGTTCGCCGTGCTGCCGCTGCCGCACCTGGACGCCACGCTCGACGAACTCGCCTACAGCACGGACGTCCTCGGCCTCGACGGGGCAGGACTGGTGACCCACTACGGCGGGGTGTACGTGGGGGATCCGTCGCTCGACGCGTTCCATGCCGAGGCGGCCCGGCGCAGAACGCCGCTGTTCGTCCACCCGACGGCGCCCCCGGTCGATCAGCCGGCCTTCGGTCTGCCGGTCTCGCTGTGCGAGTTCCCCTTCGAGACGGTGCGACTGGCGGCCCAACTGCTGTACAACCGCACCCTGGACCGCCACCCGGGGCTGCGTGTGATCCTGTCCCACGGCGGTGGCGGTGTGGCGTACTACGCCGCCCGGCTCGCCTGCGGGCCGCTGATCCGCGCCGACCTCGCCGAGCGGCTGCCCGCCGACCCGATCGGTTATCTGCGGCGCCTCTACAGCGACACCGCGATGATCGGCGATCCCCATGCTTTCGCCTCGGTGCGCTCGTTCGCGACAGCGGACCGGATTCTCGTCGGTTCGGACTTTCCCTTCATGCCGGAGTCGTTCGGCGAGCAGGGGGGCCACTACATCGCCGACCGCGGCGGATTCACCCCGGAGGAACTGGAACGCATCGAGCTCGGCAATGCCATGGATCTTTTCCCTCGATTGGCGAAGTACCAGTAGAAGGGCTGTCAGCGTGCTCGAGGAAACCACCATCACCGCGTATCTGGACCGCATTTCCGCCCGGCGGCCCGCACAGGCCGACCTTGCATCGCTGCGCGATCTGCAGATGCGCCATCTCCTCTCGGTGCCCTTCGAGAACCTGGGCTACCACCTGGGCGAGGAGATCCACATGGACGAGAGGGTCGTCGACAAGATCGTCAAGGAGCGGCGCGGCGGCGGCTGTTACGAGGTCAATCCGGGGCTCGCCCATCTCCTGCGGGGCCTTGGTTACGACGTCTCCTTCATGCCCGGCCGCGTGTGGATCAAGGGCGAGCTGACCGCTCCCCTGTGCCATCTGGCGCTCAAGGTCCGTGCCGACGGGGCCGACTGGCTGGTCGACGTCGGCTTCGGCCGCAACAGCAGGTACCCGCTGTCCCTGGAGACGGACCGGGTTCAGCCGGACCCGCACGGCGACTACCAGGTCACCGCCGCCGACGACGGCGGCATCGACGTGCGCGCGAACGGCACGCTCCAGTACCGGGTCTACGACGTGCCCTGCCGCATCTCCGACTTCGGTCCCACCCTGTGGTGGTATCGCACGGCGCCGGATTCGCCTTTTCTGCAGAACCTGTTCTGCTCGATGCCGACCGAGAACGGCCGGATCACGCTGAAGGAGAACCAGCTGACGCACATCGTCGGCAGCGAACGGGAGAGCCGGCAGCTGGCCGGCGACGAGGAAGTCCGCGCCGCGTACGACAAATGGTTCGGCATCAAGCTGGAGCGGCTGCCGGTGAAGGAGAGCGGGAGCACCACCGTGCCGATGTCGTTCGACTGAGCCGGTCCGGGCAGGGCGCCGGGGCCGGGCGCCCCGGGGAGTCCGGGCCGCACGCCGGTCCCGGCTCCCGAAGGCCCCGGGGCCCCGGTATCCCGGCATCCCGGAATCCCGGCATCCGAGCGCCGGCCTCACCCTGCGCGTGCCACTCTGCGGTGGTCACAGGGTGCCGGAGGGATTCCGGTGGCGTCGGGTGCCGGAGGGATTCCGGTGGTCACCCCGTGCCGGAGGGGTTGGAGATGAGATACCTCCAGTGCCCGTCCGCACCCCTGCGGGCGACGTCCGTCGCCGTGCCCTCGGTGTGCACACGGGTGCCGTCCGGCCCGACGCCGTCGTGGACGTAGTCGTTGATCAGCAGGGCGGTGTCGCCCACCTGATAGACCTGACGCAGCGAGACGGTGATCGGGACCCGGTCCCGTACCACCGTCGGCAGCGCCGCGCGCCTGCGCGCACCCGAGGACAGCAGGCCCGGCCGCACCACGTGCACGGCTTCCGGTACGAAAAGGGCGTCCAGCAGTTCCAGGTTCTGCGCGTTGAAGGCGTCGGCGAAGACATAGGGAAGATCGGCCGGATCGACGGGAAGACCATTGCTGGCCGGTATGTCGGACATGGGATCGAGTACAGCATCCGGGAATGCCGGCAGGCAGTACGCCGGGCCGATGTCTGTCACCTTCGCCTGCAGTGCGACGAGTGGCATCCGGACCTGACAGATCAGGGAAACAGACGTGGAGGGACGCCTTTCGGGACTGGCACGATGCCGGTGGAATTCGAACGTCATGAACCCTCGGCCGGTCGGCAAGGAGCGTTTCCTTTGACGAACATCACCATTGTCTTCCATTCCCGCAGCGGAAACACTTATCAGCTGGTGGAAAGGGCAGCGAAAGCGGCGCTCGACGCGGGCGCCGACGTACGCGTGCGCAAGGCGCCCGACCTCCCCGACCCGATGATCCTCGACCGGGACGCGTACGCCGAGCTCGCGGCGGCCACGCAGGACGTCCCGGCGGCAGGTCTGGACGATCTGGTCTGGGCCGACGCGATCATGATCGGCACACCGGTCCACTACGGCCTCCCCGCTCCGCAGATCATGAACTTCATCGACCACACCGGGCCGGTCGCCATACCGGGCAGGCTGATGAACAAGGCGGTGTCCGCGTTCGCCTCCGGTTCGATGCCGCACGCGGGCCAGCAGGCGGCGATCCTGGCGCTGCACAACGCGTTCTGCCACTGGGGTGCGGTCATCGTGCCGAACGGCTCCGCCGCCGCCGTACTGCACCAGCCGGGCAACGGGGCTCCGTACGGCACCGGCACCATCTCGCGGCACCAGGCGAACAGCGTGACCGAGGACAACTTCGACGCGATCGAGTACCAGACGCTGCGCACCCTCCAGATCGCCGGGGCGCTCTCCCGGGGCCTCCAGCCCGAGCCGAAGATCACCATGGTGAGCGAGGAGCGGCTGCGCACCTTCGGTCTGGACATCTGATGCGCCCCGGCAAGGTGGAGCGTGACACGCCCTGGCCGCACGGTCATCCGTGCTGGGTAGAGGTCCGGGTCGGCTCTACGGAGAGGGCCGCCGCCTTCTACGGGCAGCTGTTCGGCTGGACGTTCTTCGACCACGGCCCCGACTACCAGCACTATCTGACGGCGCGACTCGACGGGCGGGCCGTCGCCGACATCGGGCCGAGGCCGGCCGGGGAGAGCACCGCGGAGCCCGCGGCGTGGCTGGTGTGCTTCGCGGTCGACAGCACCGACGCGGCGGCCAAGGAGATCACCAGGGCCGGTGGCACCCTGCTGCTCCCCCCGCTCGACGTGGGGTCGCACGGCAGGTTCGCGGTCGCCGCCGATCCGGCCGGCGCGGAGTTCGCCGTCTGGCAGTCGAACGCCTACTCGGGCACGGAGATCGCCGGCGTCGCGGGGTCGGTGGTGTGGCACCACTGCCTGAGCAGGGACGTGGAGGCGTCGCAGGCCTTCTACGCCGATGTGTTCGGTCACACCTCGATCCGCTCCTCCGGCTCTGCCGGAGACGGCCGCGTCCTGCTGCTCGACGGGCACCCGGTGGCCGGGATCGGCGCGACGGGCGCGGACGCGCCGGTCGATGCGTCCTCGCACTGGAGGGTCACGTTCGGTGTCGCCGACCTCGACACCGCGCTGGTGAAGGTCGCCGAACTGGGCGGCACCCTGTGCGAGGGCCCCTTCCACACGTCGCACGGACGGCGGGCCCGCGTCACCGACGAACAGGGCACTCCGTTCGAGGTGCTGGAGGTCGGCGACCAGGGCTGAGGCCGGTCCGCCGGCCCTGGTCCGCCGGTGCCGGTCCGCCGGTGCCGGTCCGCCGGTGCCGGAGCGCGGACCCGGTCGGCGGTCGGGTCCGCCGGTGCCGGCGCGGACCCGGTCAGCGGTCCGGTCCGGCGTGGGCTCGTGGCGCAGGATGCCATCCGGCCGTGTCCCAGAACCTCAGCTGGGCCGTCTTCGGCAGGGCTGCGATCCGCGGCCCTGCCGGGCTCCCCAGACACAGGGCCTTCGGTGCGTCGGGCGTGAAGGCGGGCCAGTGCGGGGCGAGTCCGCTGCGGGGCACACCGTCGTGCGCGAAGGACGACACGAGGTCCATGAGGGTCGCCGAGACCTGTCGTTCCAGGGGCCCGTCGCCGAAGATCTCGCGGTGCCACGGGGTGCCGTGGGTGCCGAACAGGAACGGCGCGGTGGCCTCGTGCGGTGTGCCGAACGCGGGCGGGTGCACGGCGTAGTCGAAGTGCAGGAGGAACCTCGGCCCACGGCTCTCGCGAGCGCCTCGCTCGGTCAGGCGGACGATCTGATGGCGGAACAGGCTGTCCCCGACGATCTCCGCGTAGAGGGAGACGGCGTCGTCCGCCCGTCCCTCCTCGCGGGCCTGTGCGCGGTAGTGCCCGATGGCCCGGTCGGCGAGAGCGTCCGTGGCGTCGGCGCGGCCCTGGAGCAGGTGGGCGCGGACCATGGTGCGCAGTTCGGTGTCGTCGACCGGGTGCGGAAGGGCGGCGGCGGTGTAGAACGAGCCCTCGGTCGCGGTCGTCACGGTCAGGGTCGGCAGGTCGGGCACGGGCCGGTGGACGTCGTACCCGGGCACCAGTTCGCCGTCCGCGACGGGTCCCCGGTAGCAGCGTCCGGAGGCCACCGGGTGGCGGTCCGGGGCGCCCGTGAAGTACTCCTCCCAGACGGTCAGCAGCTTCCCGGCGTCCACGGTGCGCAGGCCCGGTACGTCGACGCCGAGCCGGTCCGCCAGGGCGTCGAACGCCGTGCGCGCGTCGTCCGGTTCCAGGGCGTAGGCCGGGGCCCAGGCGTGAGCCGCGCTGATCGGGACGATGCGGCGGATCACGCCGCGCAGCCGGGGAAGCAGCGCAAGCTGCCAGACGCCGGCGCCCCCGGCGGACGTACCGCAGAGGGTGATGTTCTGCGGGTCCCCGCCGAACGCCGCGATGGTCGACCGCACCCACTCCACGAGGGCGACCTGGTCCTGGAGGCCCCAGTTGGCGCAGAGGCCGGTGACCGGGTCGGCGAGCTGCTCGTGCCGTCCGAACCCGAACGGCCCGAGGCGGTAGTTGAAGGTGACGACGACGAGGTCCCCGCGGGCGGCGAGCCGCGCGCCGTCGAGGCTCGGGCTCGCGGCGGATCCCGCCCGCCAGCCGCCGCCGTGCACATAGACCAGGACCGGGCGCGAGCCGTGGACGTCCGGCGTCCAGACGTTGGCGTGGACGGCGTCCTCCGCGGACCCCGGGGCGGGAGCCGGTGCGCCGATCGGGCCGGGGCCTGGAGGCTGCAGGAAGGCCTGCGGCAGCGCGGTCGCCGGCCGCGTCCCGGCCCACGGCGAGCAGGGGCGTGGTGAGGCGAACCGGAGCGGGCCCACCGGCGGGGCCATGAAGGGCACGCCCAGGAACGCGCAGACGCGCGCGCCTCCTCCGGCCGGTCCGGGCGCCGCGCTCCGGCCTGTCACCGTCCCCCGCAGCGCACCGGCGCGGGTACGTGCCACCGGCGGCCGGGTTTCCTGCGCGTGCCCCATCAGAACCCTCCGCTGCGTGGTCTTCCGGTTGTCCACAGCACGATCGCAGACCGGGAAATGGGCACCAAGGCACGGAGAGGACATCTGTCAACTACGCATGATTGACAGACTTCCGCCGACATGACGAACCGAACCACTGTCTGTTGGCCGACCCCTTGGGAGGCGCGAGGGTGGTGCCGTGCCTTTTTTCGTTTCGGATCGAAATCCAGGTGATTTTTCACGCCGGGCCATTGTTTCGAGCACCTTCGACCGTCCCGGATCGCCAGGCGAGGGGGAGTCGGAATTGACTGGGGACATGGTGTCCATTCCGCTGGAAAAGGCGGAGCAGCAACCCGAATGGGAGGACCCGTCGCAGGTGCAGCGTGCGCGGGAAACCCTGGCCGGCCGCCCCGGGCTCGTCGACGTCCATGACGTCGAGTCGTTGCGCGCGCACCTGGCGCAGGTCAGCGCGGGTGCGGCAGAGGTCGTCCAGGCCGGTGACTGCGCCGAGGACCCGGCCGAGTGCTCGGCGTCGGACGTGGCGCGCAAGGTCGCCGTTCTCGACCTGCTGGCGGGTGCGATGAAGCTGGCCGGGCGCCGTCCGGTGCTGCGCGCGGGCCGGATCGCGGGGCAGTTCGCCAAGCCCCGCTCACGGCCGACCGAACACCTCGGCGACCTGGAACTGCCGGTGTTCCGCGGCCACTTGGTCAACGGCCCGGAGCCGGAACCCGACGCACGCGTCCCGGACCCGCTGCGCCTGGTCACCGGCTACATGGCCGCCGCCGACATCATGGCCCACCTCGGCTGGGGCCGCCCCGACGGTATGGAGCACCCGGTGTGGACCAGCCACGAGGCGCTGGTCCTCGACTACGAACTCCCCCTTCTGCGCCGGACCGCCGACGGCAGGCTGCTGCTCGCCTCGACGCACTGGCCGTGGATCGGGGAACGCACCCGTCGGATCGACGGCCCCCACGTCGCGCTGCTCGCCCAGGTGCTCAACCCGGTGGCCGTCAAGGTGGGACCGGGCATCGGCACGGACGAACTGCTGGCACTGTGCGGCCTGCTGGACCCCGAGCACCGTCCGGGGCGGCTCACCCTCATCGTCCGGATGGGAGCCGAGGCCGTGACCGAGCGCCTGCCCGCGCTGGTCCGCGCGGTCCGCTCGGCCGGACACCCGGTGGTGTGGCTGGTCGACCCCATGCACGGCAACACGGTGGTCACGCAGAGCGGTTACAAGACCCGCTACGTGCGGACGCTGCAGCGCGAGGTCCGTGCGTTCCGTGCGGTTCTGGCCGAGGAGGGGGCGTTCCCCGGCGGTGTCCATCTGGAGACGACGCCCGACCAGGTCACCGAGTGCGTACTCGACGAGTGGGACGCCGACCGGGTCGGAAAGGTCTACACGAGTTTCTGCGACCCCCGGCTCACCGTCGACCAGGCGCTCGAGGTCCTGGAGGCGTGGACCGCGATCCCATCGCCGGTGATGCCGGCCGAGACGGCTGCCGAGCGGCAGGCGACAGGAGGATGACGCAATGGCAGGAGTGACCGGAGAGCCGGGCGGGGTCGCCCTCGTCACCGGGGCCGCCGGCGGGATCGGCCGCGCCGTGGTCCGCGCGCTCGCCGAACAGGGCACGACCGTGGCGGCCGTCGACCGCGACGACGGCGCCCTGCGCACGTGCGTCGCCGAGCTGACCCGCGCGGGCCTCGCCGTGACGGCCTGCCCCGCCGACGTCACCGAGGCCGCCGAGGTGGAGGCGGCGGTCGCGATGGCGGAGGAGCGGCTGGGACCGGTGGAGTACCTGGTCAACGCCGCGGGTCTGCTGCGCATGGGCACGGTGTGCGAGCTGAGCCCCCGGGACTGGGCGGACATGTTCGCGGTCAACGCGGCCGGGGTCTTCCACATGTCCCGTGCCGTGGTGAACCGTATGGTGCCGCGGCGCCGGGGCGCTCTCGTCACCGTGGCCTCGAACGCCGCCGCGACACCGCGGGCGAGGATGGCCGGTTACGCCGCGTCCAAGGCGGCGGCCACGATGTTCACCAAGTCGCTCGGCCTGGAGGTCGCCCGCCACGGCATCCGCTGCAACGTCGTGGCACCGGGATCGACCGAGACACCGATGCTCTGGTCCATGTGGCAGGACGACAGCGGACGCGCCCACACCCTTCACGGCAGCGCCGCCGACTTCCGCGTGGGCATCCCGCTGGGCAGGACCGCCCAGCCCGAGGACGTCGCCGCCGCGGTGCTCTTCCTGCTGTCCGAGCAGGCCCGGCACATCACGTTGCACGACCTCACGGTCGACGGCGGCGCCTCGCTCGGCGCCTGAAAGGAAGCTGATCATGCCAGGGATACCCGACATAGCCGCGTACCCGATGCCGGGTGAGCACGACATGCCACCCAACACCGTGCGCTGGACGGTACGTCGGGACCGTGCCGTGCTGCTCGTGCACGACATGCAGCGGTACTTCCTGCGGCCGTTCGCCGACACACAGCGCCGCGAACTGACCGGCAACGCCGCCCTGCTCCGGGAGCGGTGCGCGCGGCTCGGCATACCCGTCGCGTTCACGGCGCAGCCCGGCAGCATGACCAGGGAACAGCGCGGGCTCCTCATGGACTTCTGGGGTCCGGGGATGCGGCCGGCTCCGCAGGACCGGGCGGTGACCGACGAACTGGCCCCGCGAGCGGACGACTGGATGCTCACCAAGTGGCGCTACAGCGCCTTCTTCCGCACCGACCTGCTGGCGCGGATGCGCGCGAGCGGCCGCGACCAGCTGATCCTCTGTGGGATCTACGCCCACATCGGGGTCCTCGCCACCGCCGTCGACGCGTTCACCCACGACATCCAGACCTTCCTCGTCGCCGACGCCGTCGCCGACTTCTCCGCACAGGAGCACCGGCTCGCCCTCGGGTACGCCGCCGGGCGCTGCGCGCTGGTGGCCACCACCCGGGGTCTGCCCTTCGAAGGCGGCACGCTGCTGGGGCGGACGGGCGCGGAGCCCGGGAACCGGGCCGTCGCATGAGCCCCGAGCCGACGGCCACGGCGACGGGCGCGGCCGAGGCCCTCCTGGACCGCGTCCTGTCCTCCCCCGCCTCCCAGCCGTTCGCCCTGCTCTACCGCCCGACCGTCACCGGAGTCGACCGGGTGGACGTCCTGACCGGCCCGGTCGCCGCCGTGGACCGGGTCGCCGACCTGCCGGTCCCCGAGTCCCCGCAGGGCCCTTGCGGTGCGGACGTCCTCGCGCTGCTGCCGTACCGGCAGCTTGCCGAGCGCGGCTTCCCCGTGCCCGACGACGGACGGCCGCTGCTGGCCATGACGGTGCAGGAGCAGGCCTCCCTCAGCCGGGCCGCGGTTCTCGGCCGCGTCCCGGACGTGCCGATCCGCATGACGGACGAGCACTTCGACATCGACGACGACGCGTACGCGGATCTCGTGCGCCGCGTCCTCGCCGACGAGATCGGTGTCGGCGAGGGCGCGAACTTCGTCGTCAAGCGCCGCTTCCTCGCGGACATCTCGGACTACACACCGGCCACGGCCGCCGCCCTCTTCCGGCGTCTGCTGGCCCGGGAGTCCGGCGTCTACTGGACGTTCCTGGTCCACACCGGCGAGCGCACCCTGGTCGGGGCCACGCCGGAGAGGCACGTCAGCCTGCAGGACGGCACCGCGGTGATGAACCCGATCAGCGGGACCTACCGCTACCCCGCGTCCGGGCCGACGCTGTCCGGGGTCATGGACTTCCTCGGGGACCGCAAGGAGACGTACGAGCTGTTCATGGTGGTGGACGAGGAACTCAAGATGATGTCCCGGGTCTGTGACACGGACGTGCGCGTGGTGGGTCCGTTCCTCAAGGAGATGGCTCGTCTCGCGCACACCGAGTATGTCATCGAGGGGCGTACGGAGCGCGACGTCCGGGAGATCCTGCACGGCACCCTGTTCGCCCCGACCGTCACCGGCAGCCCGCTGGAGAGCGCGAGCCGTGTGATCAACCGCTACGAGCCGCAGGGACGCGGCTACTACAGCGGCGTCATCGCGCTGGTCGGCAGGGACGGCCGGGGCCGGCGCACCCTGGACTCGTCGATCCTCATCCGCACCGCCGACATCGACTCCTCGGGCCGGCTGGCGATCGGGGTGGGCGCCACCCTGGTGCGCGACTCCGACCCGGCGTCCGAAGTGGCGGAGACGCGGGCGAAGGCGACGGGCCTGCTCACCGCGCTGCGGGCCGAACCGCAGGTGCCGCTGGGCCACCATCCGTCCGTGCGGGCCGCGTTGCGGGCCCGCAACGCGGACCTCGCCCGCTTCTGGCTGCACGGCCCCGAGCCCGCCGCGGCCCCGGGTCCGGTGCCGGCCGGACGGCACGTCCTGGTCGTCGACGCCGAGGACATGTTCACCTCGATGATCGCCCACCAGTTGCGGTCGGCCGGCCTGCGGGTCACCACGCGCCGCCACGACGAGCCGTACTCCTTCGCCGAGCACGATCTGGTCGTGATGGGGCCCGGCCCCGGCAGCCCGCTGAACACGAGCGAGGGCCGGATCGCGCGACTGCACGACGCCATGGGCAGGTTGCTCGCCGAGCACCGTCCGTTCCTGGCCGTCTGCCTGAGCCACCAGGTGCTCTGCCATCGGCTCGGCCTGGACGTGCACCGGCTGGACACACCGCACCAGGGCGTGCAGCAGGACATCGACCTCTTCGGCCGTCGTGAACGCGTCGGCTTCTACAACAGCTTCGTGGCACGCAGCGCCTCCGACCGGCTGAGCCTGCCGGGCGTCGGCGACGTGGAGGTCGGCCGGGACGCCGCCACCGGCGACGTGCACGCGCTGCGCGGCCCGTACTTCGCCGGGGTGCAGTTCCACGCCGAGTCGGTGCTCACCCAGGACGGGGTGCGCATACTCGGCACGCTGCTGGCGGGCGTGCTCGAAGAGACGCAGCATCCCGTCCGATCCTGAACCCCGGCCTCCGCCAGGTCCCGAACTCCGGCTCCCGACCGGTCCCCCACCCCGGCTGCCGACCGGTCCCCAACGGCGGCTCCGGTCCGGTCCTGAACTCCGGCTCCGGTCCGGTCCTGAAGCAGGGTGACCGGCCGCGGCCGCCTCAGGCGGTGCTCAACGCCACCCGCCTGCCGTGCAGTTCGCCCGCCTCCAGCATGCGGTGGGCCTCGGCGGTGGCGCTCAGCGGCAGGACGCGCACGTCCCGGGGCCGCAGGCGGCCGTCCGCCAGCAGCTCGTTGACGCCGCGCGCCGCCTCGGCGAGTTCGGCGGCGGGTGCCCCGGTGATGGCGAAGCCGACGACGGACCGGTCCCGCACGTACAGCGGCCCGGCCGGCAGCGACGGTGTGGTGTGCAGGCCGGCGAGCAGGACGATCCGGCCCCGCCAGGCCAGCAGTTCCACCGCAGTGGCCAGGTCGTTGACGCCTGCCGCGTCCGCGTAGAGGTCGACCCCTTCGGGGCAGGCCCGGGCCAGCCGCGCCCCCAGGTCGCCGCCCCTGCGGTCGACCACGGTGTCGGCGCCCAGCGCACGGCAGTACGCGGCGTCACGTTCGTGGGCCACGGCCACCACCCGGGCCCCCGCCCCGGCCGCGACGGTCACCATCGCGGCGCCGACATTGCCCGCCGCCCCGATCACGACCACGGTCGACCCGGCGCGCAGCCCGCCGTGGGTCACCAGGCCCAGGTACGCCGTGGCGGCCGGATGCAGCAGCGTCACCGCGGACTCCGGTGCCACGCCGTCCGGCAGCCGGTAGAGCCGCTCGGCCGGGACGACCGCCCGCTCGGCCGCCGCTCCCTGCCTGCCGCCGTGACCGAGGCTGTTGCACCACACCCGCTCGCCCGCCTCGAAGCCCGTCACCTCCGCTCCCAGGCCGACGACCCGGCCGACCAGGTCGCGGCCGACCACGAACGGGAACCGAACGGGGGTGCGCACCGCACCGGACCGTATGAAGGTGTCGACGTGGTTGGCCGTCGTCATCTCGACCTCCACCAGCACGTCCTGCGGGCCCGGACGGGGATCGGGCAGTGTGCCGAAACGAATGGAATGCGCGGGACCGAACCCGTCGATATAGGCAGCACGCATACCGAGCATTCTTCCCGGGGGAGCCGCCCTGACCGCCCGTCCGGCGGGGGGACTGCGGAGTGTGTCAACTCCGGCCGCGATCCGCCCCGATACGGCGGCGCACCTGACGGATTGTCGGAGTCGTCGTTGCCGACGCTGCGCCCGGGGTCCAAGGATCGGAGTGTGCTCTGCCGCACAAGCTCGGCCCGTTGCCGCGGCGGCCTCGGCGCTCCCGTGCCCCATGGCGATCCGGAGTGGAGAAGGGGTGCTCAGATTGAACGCGACTGCGCACGAGATCGCGGTCATCGGCGCGGGTCCTCGGGGACTCGCGGTGCTGGAAAGACTGTGCGCGCACGAGCGTGCGCGGCCGTCGCACGCACGGGTGCTCATCCACGTGGTGGACGCCGCCCCGCCCGGCGCGGGTGCCGTGTGGCGCACCGACCAGTCGCGGTTCCTGCTGGCCAACACGGTCGCCTCGCAGATCACCGTCTACTCCGACGCGGCGTCCCGGATCGGCGGGCCGATCGAACCGGGGCCGAGCCTGTACGAGTGGGCCGCGTCGCTGTCCGGGCCCGGGGCGCGGAGCGGGGCCGCCGGCCCTGTGGACGACTCCGCCACGCTGGCGGAGGCACGGTCGCTGGGGCCGGACTCCTACCCGACCCGCGCCCTGTGCGGGCGGTACTTCGCCGAGTGCTTCCGCCGTGTCCTGGCCGGCGCGCCCGGCCATGTCGAGATCCGGGTGCACCCCTCGCGTGCCGTGGCCATGGCCGACACCCACGGCCGTCCCGGCGGACCTCAGGGGATCCGCCTGGCGAACGGTACGCGGCTGAACCGTCTGGACGCCGTCGTCCTGGCCCAGGGACATGTGCCCACCCGGCCGTCGCCGCAGGAGGAACGCACCGCGAGCCTGTCCCGGATCAACCGTCTGACCTATGTTCCGCCCGGCAATCCCGCCGACGCCGACCTGGACGGCATCCCGGCCGGACAGCCGGTGCTGCTGCGCGGCCTGGGGCTGTGCTTCTTCGACTACCTGGCGCTGTTCACGCTCGGCCGTGGCGGCCGGTTCGAACCCGCCGGCGACGAGCTGGTGTACCGCCGCAGCGGCAAGGAGCCCGCGCTGTACGCCAGTTCGCGACGAGGTGTGCCCTTCCACTCCCGTGGCGCGAACGAGAAGGGCGCATACGGCCGTCACCTCCCGCGCCTGCTCACGGCCGACCGCGTGGCGGCCCTGCGCCGGCGGGCCGCGCAAGGGGGCCCGCCGCTGTCCTTCACTAAGGACCTGTGGCCGCTGGTCGCGCGCGAGGTGGAGACCGTCTACTACGAGACACTGCTGGCGCGCCGCCGGGACGGTGCGCAGCGCACCGGGTTCGCCCAGCGCTACCTGGCGTGCGCGGGACCTGCCGAGCGGGACACCGTACTGACCGCCTACGGCGTCCCTGCCGCGGACCGATGGGACTGGAAGGCGATCGCCGACCCCGCGCGGCAGCGCCGCTTCGCGGACCGCGACGCCTTCCGTGACTGGCTGCTCGGCCGGCTGGGCGACGACGTCCGGCACGCGCGGCAGGGCAATCTGAGCGGCCCGCTCAAGGCCGCCCTGGACGTCCTGCGCGACCTGCGCAACGAGGTACGCCTCGCGGTCGACCACGGCGGCCTGGACGGGGCGTCGCACCGCGACGAACTGGAGCACTGGTACACCCCGCTCAACGCGTTCCTCTCCATCGGTCCCCCGCCGCGGCGCATCGAGGAGATGATCGCGCTGATCAAGGCCGGGGTCCTGGACCTCACCGGCCCGGACACCCGGATCAGGATCGACACCGGGAGCCGTTCGTTCGTCGCCGACTCCGACACGGTTTCCGGGCCCACCGTCCGTGCGCAGGTCCTCATCGAGGCCCGGCTGCCGCAACCGGACCTGCGGCGTACCGCGGACCCGCTGCTGCGGCACCTGCTGAGCACCGAGGCCTGTGCCACCTACCGCGTCCCCACCAGGGACGGGGACGCGTACGAGACCGGCGGCCTGGCGGTGGCCCGGCGGCCCTACCGGCTGATCGACGCTCAGGGGCGGCCGCACCCGCGGCGGTTCGCGTACGGCGTGCCGACCGAGTCGGTCCACTGGGTGACGGCAGCGGGGATCCGGCCGGGCGTGGACTCGGTGACCATCGCCGACGCCGACGCGATCGCGCACGCCGTGCTCGCCCTGGGCCCGAGCGGGGCCGGCAGCGGCGCGGCTGCGGAGCACGCCCCCGTCGAGGTCGCCGTATGAGCGTGCCGTCCGCCGGCCCCGCCGGGAGCCCTGCCGGCCCGCACACGATGGATGCCGGGCTCCTGTCCCCGGTACGCGCCGGCACTCCCGTGGAACGGGCGGTGTCCGACTGGGCGTGGCTCCAGGCGATGCTGGACGCGGAGGCAGCACTGGCGCGTGCGCAGGCGGCGATCGGCGTCGTACCGCCGTCGGCGGCACGGGTCATCGGCCTGGCCGCACGGGCCGACCGGCTGGATCTGCGGGCGCTGGCCGTGCACGCGCGCGAGAGCGCCAATCCGGTGGTCGGCCTGGTCCGGGAGCTGACCCGCGCGGTATCCGCCCTGGACCCGGCCGCCGCCGAGTACGTGCACCAGGGCTCGACCAGCCAGGACATCTTCGACACCGCGGCGATGCTCGTCACGCGCGACGCGCTGCGCCTGCTGCGCGCGGACCTGTCCCGGATCGCTGGCGCGCTCGCGGCCCTCGCCCGCGAGCACCGCGACACCGTGCTTCCCGGACGCACCCTGGCGCTGCACGCCGTGCCCACCACCTTCGGGCTGAAGGCCGCCGGCTGGCGCCGGCTGGCGCTGGACGCCGACACCCGCGTGGCCGGCGTGCTCGGGGCCCTGCCGGTCTCCCTGGGCGGGGCCGCGGGCACCTTGGCCGGATACCTGGAACACGGCGCCGACACCGAGCGTCTGCTGACGGCCTTCGCGGCCGAGACGGGGCTGACCGCGCCGCTGCTGCCCTGGCACACCCTGCGCACTCCGGTGGCCGATGTCGCCGCCGCGCTGGCGCACACCACCGGTGCCCTGGGCAAGATGGCGGTCGACGTGCTGTCGCTCACCCGCACCGAGGTCGGCGAGGTTGTCGAGCCCCACGTGCCCGGCCGCGGCAGCTCCTCCGCCATGCCGCAGAAGCGCAACCCGGTACTGGCCACGCTGATCCGCAGCGCCGCCCTCCAGGTGCCGGCGCTGGCCGCCGTGCTCACGCAGTGCATGCTCACGGAGGACGAGCGCTCGGCCGGGGTGTGGCACGCCGAGTGGCAGCCGCTGCGCGAGTGCCTGCGCCTGGCAGGCGGCGCCGCCCACACCGCGGTGGAGCTGGCCGAGGGCCTGGTGGTGCGACCGGAACGGATGAGCGCCAACCTCCGGCTCACCGGCGGTCGGATCGTCGCCGAACGCCTCGTGGCCGCGCTGACCCCGCTGGTGGGCAGAGCGGCTGCGGGTGACCTGCTGGCCCGGGCCACGCAGGCGGCGGACCGGCTCGGCAGGCCACTGGCCGAACAGCTCGGGGAGGAGCCCGAGCTCGCGGGGCGGATCACGGGGTCGCGGCTCGCCCAGTTGTGCGACGCCGCCGGCTATCCGGGTGCCGCTGCCGATCTCGTGGAGCGGTCCCTGCGGGGACACGCCGAGGCGTTCGCCTCCGACGACGGCCAGGGTGACTCCTGACCGCATTCTGACCTTTCCTGACCGCGACACGACGGCAGCCGGTCCGCCTCCGGGCGTATCACGCCCGGTCCTCATGACGAACAGCACGCTGACGAACCTGACCTTGCTCATGACCAGCTAACCGGTCAATGACCTTGCGCGGCGCGGGGGCGCTGGGTTTGAATTTTGAAAGCCTGAGAGACATCGACGGGCAGAAAAGCCGCTTGAAATCTTCTACCGGCGACACTCCGGCCCACCCGCTCGCCATCGGGTGCAGGGTCGGAAAAAGGGGGAACGTAATGCATGGTCCATGCACGCTGCGGAGAACCCGTCTCACGATGCGCGCCGCCGTTCCAAGCAGAAACGGCTGACACTGCGGCGATCGACACGGTGAGCAATTCGGGAATCCTCCGCCGTTCCCTTTCCGTCGGCCCTGCTCAGGCGCACCGCCGGCCTGCGGTCCGGCGCACGTCGCCCCCGCGGGACGACGCGTCTTCCTGAGCCTTCGCCCCGGCGTTCCGCAGCAGGCACCCGTGCGCCGACGATGCCGCACGCCAAGCTGCCGCCCCGAGCGTGCCGCCCCGTGACGGCGCGTGCCACCGCGCTGCCCGCGGCCTCGGCATGCACCGTCGGCCGTGGCGGATCCCCGTTCGCCCGGTCGGCGGATGCCTCTGCTCATCCTGTGCGAATTCCGCCCTCTTCACGCACTTTTCCGACCGCCACCGCCACGGTTTGCCTTGTAACAGGCTGCGCGCACAACCGACTTCGCACCGAGAGCCGCGCCGCCCTCATCGACCGTCCAGACGCGAATTTCGACCACACACCCCGAGGAGCCCTTTGTGCTCAATGTGAGCGGCACACCCGATTGCGTCGACCTTCCGCACGGGCCGACGGACACACCCGATCCCCAGGCAATGCGCAGAGCGGCCCTCGACCGCTCGGTGGCCGAATTGTCCCCCATCGTTTTCTCCTCGCTCCCGCGGGCCGATCAGCGCCATAAAGGAATGATGTATCTGCGGGGTTTACTGGGGGCGACCGGAAGGAAATCGATAAGAAATATCGCGGCATTCCTCGGGGACCGGGTCAACGACCAGAGTCTGCACCACTTCATCAACGACTCCACCTGGGAGTGGGCCCCCATGCGCGAGACCCTCGGCCGCTACCTGGTCCACCAGCTGCCGCCGCAGGTGTGCGTGCTGCATCCCATGGTCATACCGAAGTCGGGCACCCACTCCGTGGGCGTGGCCCGGACGTTCTCGTGGGAGCGCGGCCAGGCCGTCACCGCCCAGCAGGTGATCGGCGTCTGGGGGGTCTCCGCGGCTACGGCGAGCCCGCTCAACTGGTGGCTGCATCTGCCGCCGGAGGGGGCGAGGGGTGCTCCGCCGGGAGGCCGGGCACCGTCCGCCGCGGACGGCGGGCCGCGTCCGGCGACGCCGGAGGACTCGATGGTGAGCGCCTATCTGGAGACGGTGTCACGGCTGCGCCTGCCGCACTGTCCGGTGACACTGAACGCCGAACGGCTCGATGCCATCAGGATCAGCACCAGGCTCAGCGCCGCGGGGCTGAGCCACATCTCCAGGATCGCCAGGGACACCTGGCTGGTGCCCGACGACCCCGCGCTGCCCGGCTGGGGGGAAAGCCCGGTGCGGGCGTGCCAGATCGCGCAGTTGGCCAGGACGGGCCGCAGACGCGTGACGGTGTACCCGACGGGCGCCCCGGACGCCCCGGAACTCGTCGCCACCATGCGGGTCCGCCTCCCGACCGTGCTCGACGCGACGCACCGCACCCGGGGACGCAGGGAGTTCCTGCTGCTCGGTGTCGGCCGCGGCGGCGGTCAGTGGCCCGAGGAGCTGTGGCTGACCGATGCGACGACGACCGACCCCGCCGTCCTGCTACGGCTCATGGGACTCAGCCGGCGGGTGGAGTGCCGCGGCCTGCCACGCGCCGAGCGCGTGGGCATCCGGGACTTCGTCGGCCGTTCGTTCGCCGGCTGGCACCGCCACGCCACCCTCGCGTCGATCGCCCACGCGGCCACGGAACTGGCCGAACGCAGACTGACGGCATAGACAGCCCCTGGTCCGTGGCACCGGGACACGGATCCGAAAGCCGGTCGACGAGTCCCGGCGGGGGGGGGGGGGGGGCGCCCGCGCCCCCCGCACCCCGGCGGGGGGGGGGGGGGGGCCGGGGCAGGGCGGCGAGGGGGCCCCCC
>NZ_JBFAET010000032.1:0-69258 GCF_040642095.1 Streptomyces sp. NPDC020362 | reverse complement strand
GTACGCCGACGGGGGTGGGGGTGGGTGCGGAGGTGGGGGTGGGTGCGGAGGCGGGTGCGGAGGTGGGGGTGGGTGCGGAGGCGGGGGTGGGGGTGGAGGTGGGTGCGGAGGTGGATGTGGGGGTGGAGGTGGGTTCGGGGGGCAGGGGCCGGGGGTCCGTCACCGGCGTCCGCCTCGGCCACGGCTCATTGAGGTCCACGGACGGCTCCGCCGCCTCTCGACCGGCCTCCTCCCCGGCCAACGGCACCCCTCGACCGGTCTGCTCCTCGGCCGACACCGCCCCTCGGCCCGTCTGCTCCCCGGCCGACCCCGCCCCTCGGCCCGTCTGGCCCCCGGCCGGCGCCGTCCCTCGGTCGGTCTCCGCACCCGCCGGCGCCGCCAGCGCCGCCAGTGCCGCCAGTGCCTCCGCGACCGCCTCCGCGCCCGGCCGTGCCTCGGGCTCGCGCGCGTGCAGCCGCGCCAGCAGCGGCCCGAGGGGACCCGACTCCGCGTCCTCGACGGCGGCGGCGAGGAGCGCACCCAGCGACCACAGGTCGGAGGCCGGCCCGGCGCCGGGACCCGAGGCCCGCTCCGGGGCGACGAACGCGGCGGGGGCCTCCTCGGCGTGTCCGTCCCCCGTTCCGAAGTCGGTGAGGACGACCCGGCCGGTGCCGGACTCGATCAGGACGTTGGCGGGCTTGACGTCCCGGTGGACGATCCCGACGGCGTGCGCCGCCCGCAGCGCGCCGAGGACCGCGAGCCCGACCCGGGCGGCCTCGGCGGGCTGGAGGGGGCCGCGCCGGACGATCTCCCGCAGCGACTCGCCCTCGACCAACTCCATGACGATCCAGGGGACTCCGTCCTCGCCGACGACGTCGTGGATCGTGACGGCGGAGGGGTGCCGCACCCGCGCGGCGGCCCGGGCCTCGTGGGAGAGCCGGTGCGCGACGCGCCGGCTCTCCTCGTCGTCGGCCGGATCGGCGGGCAGCGCCGGTTCCTTGACGGCGACCTGCTCCCGCCCCCGCTCGTCCCGGGCCCGCCAGACGGTCCCGGTCGGGCCGGACCCGATGCGCTCGACCAGCCGGTAGCGCCCACCGATCAGACGTCCGCCGGACGGGAGTTCGCCGTCTGCACTCATGTCACATGAGTACCGTGCGCAACGTGCCGTTGTCGAAGCGGGCGGTCAGGCTGCCCACCGGTGCAGGGTGAATCCCCCGTGCCCCGCGCCCCTCTTGCGCACCTCCACGGCGCCGGCGCCGCCGAAGTGCGCGGGGACGACCAGGGCACGCTCGTCGGCGGCACGCTCCAGCACCCGCAGCCGGGTCCCGGCCGCCTGCCTCGGGTCGAGGCAGAAGCAGCTGCTGCATTCGGGGTGCAGGATCTGCACCGGACTGTGCAGCAGGTCACCGACGAACACGGCCCGTTCGCCGCGCGATG
The DNA here is from genome assembly GCF_040642095.1 of Streptomyces sp. NPDC020362. Classification (NCBI taxonomy): domain Bacteria; kingdom Bacillati; phylum Actinomycetota; class Actinomycetes; order Kitasatosporales; family Streptomycetaceae; genus Streptomyces; species Streptomyces sp. NPDC020362. The sequence continues at coordinate 67,842 of NZ_JBFAET010000032.1, read as the reverse complement.
CGAGGCGCAGCACGGAGGATCCCGGGGTGTGGCCGGGGGCGGCCTCCAGGACGAGATGCTCGTCGATGCGGTACTCGCCGTCCCACACCACGGCCTGCCCGGCCCGGTGCACGGGCGCGACGCTGTCCTCGTAGACGAGGCGGTCGTCCACGCGCACGCCGCCGCCGTAGCCGCCCTCGGGCCCGAAGTGGTGGTCGTCGGGGGCGGGCAGGAGGTACCGGGCGCCGGGGAAGGACGGTACCCACTCGCCGTCGGCGTTGCGGGTGTTCCAGCCGACGTGGTCGCCGTGCAGGTGCGTGTTGACGACGACGTCGACGTCCTGCGGACGGACCCCGGCCCGCTCCAGGCGGTCCAGGAAGTCCCCCTGCCGTTGGTGGAAGAGCGGATTGCCGGGACGCTCGCGACCGTTGCCGACGCCGGTGTCGACCAGCACCGTGCGCCCGCCGGAGCGCACCACCCAGGTCTGGAGCGCCACCACGGCACGGTCACCACCGATCTCCCGGTGATCGGGGACGAGTTCCTCCTCGTGGGCGGTCCACACCTCGGGGCCGCAGTCCGGGACGAGGGCTCCGGCGGGCACGTACGGCCCCCGCCACTCCACGAGACGGAGCACCTCGACGTCGCCGACCCTGAAGCTCTGCACATTGTCATCTGCCATACCGATGACCCTAGGAGCCTGACTTGAACGTCCCAATGCTCATTCGGCTCTGTCCAATACGCTGTCGTCTCATGGATGTGGTGAGCGATGCGATCTCGGCGGTCCGGGCGGGCCGGCCGTCCTCGAACCGGCTGCGGGTGCGCGGCAGCTGGAGCGTCCGCCTGGCGCCGTACGAGGGGGCGGGCTTCCATGTCGTCCTCAGCGGCGCGTGCCGGCTCGTGCCGGACGGGGGCGGTGACCCGGTGGCCCTGGGCACGGGGGACGTGGTGCTGCTGCCGCACGGGGCGGGGCACGTGCTGGCGGACCGGGCGGCGGGAGCGGCCGAGGTGCGGCGGGCGGTGCCGTTCGAGGAGGTGGGGGACAGGGACGTACGGCCACCGGGGTCCGGCCCGGGCGTCGAGCTGCTGTGCGGCAAGTACCGTCTCGACCGCAGTCGCACGCACCCGCTGCTGGCGGAGCTGCCGCAGGTGGTGCACCTGCCGCACCGGGTCGGCGACCATCCCGAACTGCGCACCGCCGTGGACCTGTTGGCACGGGAGCTGGACGAGCGCCGGCCGGGCGCCTGTCTGGCCCTGCCGAGCCTGCTGGACCTCCTGCTGATCTACATGGTCCGCGCCTGGATGACCCGGGCGGAGACGGGCGCGTGGCCGGCAGTGCTGAGCGACCCGGTGACGACGGCCGCGCTGCGGGCCCTGCACTCCGATCCGGCGGCCCCCTGGACGGCCGGCAGTCTGGCCTCGGAGGCGGGCGTCTCCCGCGCCACCCTGGCCCGCCGCTTCTCCGCCCTGGTCGGCCGCCCGCCGATGACCTACCTCACCTGGTGGCGGCTGACCCTGGCGGCCACCCGCCTGCGCGATTCGGACGTGCCGCTGTCCACGGTCGCCCGCGAGGCCGGCTACGGCAGCCCGTACGCCCTCTCGCACGCCTTCAGCCGGGAGTTCGGGACGACGCCCGGGCGGTACCGGGAGCAGTCGCGGGCCGCCCGCCCGGCTGTCACGGCTTCTTGATGTCCAGGTTCGCGATCGCCGCCTTCGCCACCTCCCGGCCCCGGGCCGTGAAGTCGCCCTTGCCCGGATAGCCGACGGTGAGCCGGTACAGGTCGCCGGAGTTGCTCCGGTAGTAGAAGATCTGGAGTTCGCGGGGGCGCGGGTTCTGGCTGTCGTCGGTCGTGTAGGCGACGGTGTTCGTGGCGGCCTGTCTGCCGTGGTACCTGGCGTTGTCGTCCGGGTGTGTCTTCGCGCCCTTGGGCATGTCGAGGTTGTAGTCGCCCTCGTTCTTGAACTTCTCGTCGTCGGCCCGCATCTGGGCCACCGCGTTGCTCTTGATCTCGTTCAGCGAGTCGTCCGACTTCCTGGTCAGGTCCAGGACGATCGAGATGCCGCCGCTCCAGTCCGTGTACGACACCCAGCTCCGGTCGGTGGCGGTCTTGTCCGGGTGGCCCACCTGGTAGGTCGCGGGGACGGCGAGCGTGACACCCAGCCCGGCGTCCGTCCGCTTCGCCCAGCCGTCCGGCAGCGGGCCGGCGAAGGGGTCCGCGAGGATCAGGTACCCGGCCGCCGCGGCCGCGACCACGGCCGCACCCACGCCCAGCCAGACCTTGCGGCCCGGGCGGCGCGGGGACCGGCCGGCGGGCACGGTGACCTGCACCCGCTGGGTGGGCTCCGGCGCCGGAGGGTTCGCGGCCGCTTCCAGCAGGGACCTGACCTGCGCGGCCGTCGGACGCCGGGCGGGGTCCTTCTGGAGCATGCTGTTGACGGCGTCGGCCAGCGGGCCCCGCGCGGCGGCGGGCGCGGCCGGGGTGGCGTTGAGGACGGACTGGAGGGTGGCCGGGGTGTTGCTGCGGCGGAACGGGGAGACGCCCTCGGTGGCCGTGTAGAGGACCACGCCCAGGGACCACAGGTCGCTCGCCGGACCGGGCCGCTGCCCCAGCACGCGTTCCGGCGCGATGTACTCGGGCGAGCCGACGAAGCCGCCGGTCTCGGTCAGATTCGTCTCGCCCTCTATCTGCGCGATACCGAAGTCCGTGAGGACGACCCGGTCGTAACGGCCCAGCAGCACGTTGTCCGGTTTCACGTCCCGGTGCAGGACGCCCGCCGCATGCGCCGCCTCCAGCGCGCCGAGCACCTGCAGACCGATCCGGGCCGCCTCGCGCGCGTCCAGCGTGCCCTCCTGGAGCGCGGCGCCGAGCGAGCGTCCGTGCACCAGCTCCATCACGATCCACGGCCGGCCGTCGACGACCGCGACGTCGTGCACGTCGACGACCGCCGGGTGGTCGAGCCGGGCCGCGGCACGCGCCTCGCGGCGCATCCGCTCGTAGGCGTTGGCCCGTTCACGCTCGGGAAAGTGGTCCGGTATCCGGGGTTCCTTGACGGCGACCTCGCGGTCCACCGTCTCGTCCCTGGCCCGCCACACCGTGCCCATTCCGCCGTGGCCGAGCTTGGCCAGCAGCCGGTACCGCCCGGCTATCAGCCGCCCGGCCCCCGGGGCCTGGGCCGCCTGCGCGGGCACTTCAGGAGGCTGCGGGCCCTGCTGCACCGGCGCCGCGGGTGTCTGGGGACGCGTCGGGCCCGGGTGGGGCGGTTGCAGAACAAAACTCGTCGTGTCGTCGGCCCTGTGATCCGCCGTGTGATCCGCCGTGTGATCCGCCGTGTGGCGGACTCCCCCGTCACTGCTCATGGTTCATCCATATCGCGCCATCGGCGCCTGGATCCACAGGGAACACGAACCGGTCACGAACCCGTGACCGAGAAGGTGTCCACGGCGACGTCGAAGTACTCCCGGCCCTCCCGCACCTTCCCGACCGGCGCCGACACCCACACGTCGTACATGCGTCCGCTCTCCTCCCAGCACAGGTCGTAGGTGTGGCGGGGGCCCTCCGCGGCGCTGAAGCCGTCCCAGGTGAACTCCCACAGCGCGGCGGGATGTCCGGCGTGCGTGGTCTCGGTGACCCGGCCGTCGTGGTAGCCGGGGTTGGTGCTGGGTCCGTCGGCCGCCGCCCGGTTCATCACCGCGACGGGGCCGCCCGGTTCGGGCGTCGCGGCCTTGATGCCGAGGCGGAAGGTCTGCCCCGCGGACAGGTAGAAGACGCGCTCGCCCTGCTGGTCGCGGGTGAAGCCCTGCGGCACGGCCAGGGAGAAGCCGGCCGGGTCCTTGGCGGTGCGGTAACCGGAGGGAGCGGAATGGGTGCGGGAGGAGGCCGGTGTGCTGCCCGGTGTGGCTGCCGGGCTCGTGGTGGCCGTCGGGGAGGGCGAAGCGCTCCCGGCCGACCGGGACGGCGAGGCGCTCGTCCGTGCCGGCGGGCTGGTCGCCGTACCGCCCGGTGTGCCGCCGCCACCGCCGCCCTTCAGCAGGAGGGCCGCCGCGGAGACGCCCGCCCCGGCCACCGCGGCCACGAGCAGCGCGGCGACCAGCGCGCCGCGCGCGGACTGGCGCACGGGCGGGGGCTGTTCGGCCGTGGTCGCCGGCGTGGCGAGCGACTGGCGCGGCACGTCGTGCTCGGTCGGCGTGTACGGGGTCGTGGGCGTACGGCCCTTGGAGTCACCGGTCCTGGTGGGGGTGCGGCCGGAGCCCGGGGCGGTCGGCGCGTCCGGAGTGCGGCCCGTCTCCAGGAACGTCCGCAGCATCCGCTCGGCCTCCACCGCACCCAGCCGCCGGTCGGGGTCGCGCTCCAGCAGGCCCCGTACGACGGGCAGCAGCGGCTCGGCCTGCGCAGGTGGCCGGATCTCGGCGGCGACGACGGCGTGCAGAATGCCGCCGAGCGAGTCGCGCCGGAACGGCGACTCGCCGCTGAGCACCGCGCACAGCAGCGCGCCGACCGACCACAGGTCGGACTCCGGCCCGGTACGCACACCCGACATCCGCTCCGGGGCGGTGTATTCGGGCGAGCCGACGAACGAGCCGGTCTCGGTGAGCGTCGTGGCGCCCGCGACCTGCGCGATACCGAAGTCGGTGAGCACGACCCGGTCGGTGCCGGACTCGATGAGCACGTTCGCGGGTTTGATGTCCCGGTGCAGCACCCCTGCGGCGTGCGCGGTGCGCAGCGCGCTCAGCAGGTCGATGCCGATCCGGGCGGCCTGCACGGCGTGGAGCGGGCCGCTGGCGGCGATGCGGTCGGCGAGCGAGCCGCCCTCGATCAACTCCATGACGATGTAGGGCCGTTCGTCCTGCTCGACCACGTCGTGCACGACGATGACGTGCGGGTCGCGCAGCTGCGCCACGGCCCGCGCCTCGCGGAAGGTGCGGTCACGGCGGCGGCGGGCGTCGTCGTCCGCGAGGGAGTCGTCCGGGGCCAGCTCCTTGACCGCCACCCGCCGGCCCAGCACCTGGTCGCTCGCCCGCCACACGATGCCCATGCCGCCACGCCCGATGCGTGCCTCCAGGCGGTAACGGCCCGCGATCAACCGGAAGTCGGCGCCCTCGGTCCCCATGAGCCCCATCATGCCTCAGAGGGCGTCCGCGGCCTCGAAATCCGGTCGCCGCCCGGCGTCACCCCTTCGAGCGGCCGCCCGGCATGCGGTGGCGGCGGCCTACGCGGCAGCCCCGGCACTCACACACCTCGACGGCGCCGGAGACGTTCTCGCCGGCTCCCTCGGCGGGAACAGGCGCCGGCCGGCGCTCCTACTGCGGCTGCTGCCAGCTCTGCAGCACCCACTTGAACTGCTTGCTGGTCTTCGCCCAGTCCTCGGCCAGTCCCGACATGTAGATGGCGTACTCGGTGCCCTGGCGCGAGTAGTACGTCTCCTCGACGGCATGGCGCGGGCCGGCGACGTGGGGCGGGTCCTTGGCCAGCGCCGTCCAGGTGTACTCCCACAGCGAGCCCTTGCAGTCGCGGTAGATGTTCTCCTTCAGGGCCACTTGGTGGTAGCCGATCAGCCGTTGGAGCTGCTGTTCCAGGTCCTTCTGGTGCTCGAAGGGGGTGGCGAAGTCCGGGTTGGCGTCGATGGCGATGCGCAGGAAGTGCCTGCCGCCGTCGGGCGTGTAGTCGACCTGCTTGAGACCACCGGGAAGGCTGGTGACCTTCCGCGACCAGCCCGGGGGCAGGCTGACGGTGAAGCCCCAGGGGTCGTGGTACGGCTTCCACGAGGCGGGCACGCCACCGTCGGCGCCCGGCGCGGCGTCGCTGCTCGCGGAGGGTGACGTCGTGGCCGGGCTCGCGCCCCCGCTCGTCCCGGTGTTCTGCTCCGAGCCGCCGCTCATCTGCTGGAAGGCGACGGCCGCGGCACCGCCGAGCACGGCCGCGAAGGCGACGACGAGCGCGAGGGTGCGCAGCCGGCGCCGGGGCCGTGCCGCCGTGCGGCCCGCCCGCCTCCCTGCCGGTCCGTCCGGTCCCATGGGCGTGGGCCCCACGGCCGTCGGCCCGGTCGCGGTACGGCTCATGCCCGCCGCGCCGCCGGGGCCGTAACCGGGAGTGGTGTCCGGAGCGCCGTAACCGGACGCGGAGGTGCCGGTGCCGCCGTTCGTGCGCACGCCCGAGCCCTGGGTGTGGACGAACGCCTGGGCCGAGTGCGGACGGCGGCCTTCCGCCGCCTCGGCGAGCATCTGCTCCGCCTCCTCCGCGCCCGGCCGCTGGGCCGGCTCCTTGCACAGCAGGGCGGCGATGACCGGTCCGAGCGGGCCGGCGTGCCGGGGCTCCGCCGCGTCCTCCTCGACGACCGCCTGCATGGTGCCCAGCGGGGAGGTGCGGCGGAAGGGCGAGCGGCCCTCGACCGCCGTGTACAGCGTGGCGCCGAGCGCCCACAGGTCCGAGGACGGGCCGGGGTCGTGGCCGCGCACCCGCTCGGGCGCGAGGTAGTCGACCGAGCCGACGACCTCGCCGGTGCGGGTGATGGTGGTGTCGCCCTCGATCTGGGCGATGCCGAAGTCGGTGAGCAGGACCCGGCCGTCCTGGCCGAGCAGGACGTTTCCGGGCTTGACGTCCCGGTGCAGCACACCGGCGGAGTGCGCGGCGCGCAGCGCCCGCAGCACCCACAGGCCGATCCGCGCGGCCTCCCGCTGCTCGATGCGGCCGCGCTCCTTGACCGCGTCGGCCAGCGAGTGGCCCTCGACAAGCTCCATGACGATCCACGGGCGGCCGTCGTGTTCGAGGACGTCGTGCACCGTGACGACGGCGGAGTGGTTGATGCGCGCGGCGGCGCGGGCCTCGGCCCGGGTGCGGGCGAGCAGAACCGCCTGATCGCTGTCGGAGACGTAGAGCGCCGCGGTCAACTCCTTGATGGCGACCGTTCGGTGCAGCACCTCATCGTGTGCGCGCCAAACCCGGCCCATGCCGCCGCTGCCGATGGAATCGACAAGCCGGTAGCGGCCCGCTATGAGCAGGCCTTGCATCTGATTCACGTTGCCCCGCAATGCTCTTGACAGGGTCAGACTAAGGACCGGTATGCAAACAGGGAACCAGCGGGGTACCAAGGTGACAGCACTGTGACGGTTGTCGCCGCCGGAATCGGCCAGTACCGGTCAACCGGTATACAGGGCGCTCAACGCGTGTAGCGGTACGTCGCCGTGGCCTGTTCGTACAGCCGCGTCACCTCGTCGCGCTCGGCCTCCGGGCCACGGACCTGGACGACGTGGTAGCGGCCGTTCAGCAGAATCGCCATGTTGCGCACGTAAAGGTCGCGTCCCTGCCCGTCGGTCCAGGTGAACTGCCCCTCCGCCATGGTCCGTCCGCCCACCGTGATGGTTTTCAGGCCGGTGGCCGTGGCCCAGCTGGAGTTCCGGTAGGGCTGCAGCTCCTGCTCCTTGTCCCGCTGGTAGACCATCGGGTCGCTGCCGTTCGCCGAGGCGCTGTCCCTGCCCGGCACGACGAGCAGCTCGAAGTCGCCGTGTGCGTAGACCACCTGGCCGCTGCCGTTCTTGGGCGTACGGTCCCAGCCCTTGGCCACGGCGATCTGGAAGCCCTCCGGGTCGGTGCGCAGGGTGAACCCTTCGGCGACGGAGGGACCGCCGCCGGTCTGCGTCTCGGTGGCGGGCGCGGACGCCGAGGGAGTGCCGTCCGCGGACTGTCCGGAAGAGGGCTGCCGGGTGCGGGAGGGGACGGGGCTCGCCTGGCCGGCGCTGCCGGTACGGTCGCTGCCCGCCGCGCCGCTCTCCCCCTGCTTGGGCATGAACAGCATGGCGTAGGCGACCGCGCCGGCCAGCAGGAGCAGGATCAGCAGGAGCAGCGTTCTGCCCAGACGGCGCGGGGAACGCTCCTCCTCCCGCGCCCGCTTGTGCCGGCCGTGGGCCGCGGGCAGCCCGGCGCGCCGCCGTCGCACCAGCTCGCCGCGGCGCCGGACGATCGGCAGCCGGTTCGGGTCGGCGGGCGGGACGGGGACGACATGGGTGCCGGCGTCCGGCTCGGGCGCGGAGCGCACCAGCGAGCGCAGCCACCCGCTCAGCTCCTCGAAGTCCAGGCGGTCGGTCGGGTCCTGGCGCAGCAGCGACTCCACGACCGGGCGCAGTGGTCCGCACTCCTCGGCGAATGCGGGCGGTTCCGCGCACACCAGCTGGACCAGCTCGGCCGTGGACTCCTCGGGGTAGGGCGCGTGTCCCTGAACGGCCCGGAAGAGCAGGGCGCCGAGGGCCCACAGGTCGGTGGCCGGCCCGATCGGCGCGGCCAGCTGCCAGTTCTCGTGCACGGGCCCGGCCTGCTCCGGCGCCCACCGCTCGGTCACCGGGCCGACCACGGTCATCCGCACCTGCCGCGCCCGCTCGGCGGCCAGCGCGGTACCCGGTCCCCGGCGTACGGCGCCGCCGGCGCCCCGGCCGTCCCAGTGGGAGGCCGGACCGGCCTGGGCGGGGACGGGCGGCGAAGCCGCTGCGACGGGGACCTGCGGCGTCCGTCCCGGGGCTACGGCGGCACGGTCGGCACCGGGCGTCGCGCCGGGGCGGGCGCCGCTTGCCGGAAGTCCCGGCCGCTGCCGCTCGGCGCCGGGCGCGGTCGAAGGAGCGCCGGGGCCGGTGCGGGGCGAGGTTCCGTGCCACGGCGTGCCGCGCACCCCGTACGGGTCGGCTATCCGGCCGGGCGGGGTGGTGGCCTGCCCGGTGGAGTACGGCGGCTGCCCGGTGCCGCCCGCGCGGGTGGCACCGGGGTCGTCCTCGGCGGGCGGGCGGGCCGCGGGCAGGGCGGCGCGGCCGTTCTGCCCGGCTTCCTGGACCCGGGCGGCGGCCCGGGCCCCCGCCCGGTACGCCGCGATGGCCCCGGCCCGCGCGGCACGGATGTCCTCCCCGCTCTCCAGGGCCTGTCGCCCCGGCGATCCGGGGGCGGTGGCCCCGCCGGAAGCGCCGTTCGCGCCCGGCACCGGCAGTCCGCCGGCCACCCGCGCCTGGATCGCGGCGCGCCGCGCGGCCTCGGGATCGGTATCGGGCGAAGGAGCGGGTCCCGTGGCGGAGGCCTGCCCGCGCACCGCGCCGGCCGGCCCTCCGGCGCCCTGAGCACCGCGCCCGTCGAAGTCGTCGGACTGCTGCCCGCCGCCGACGCCGTCACCGGGCCCGCCGCCGGGCCCGAGGGCCCCCGCCGGCCCGTCCTGGTCAGCCGGGCCGTCCGAAGCCGGCACCGGGTCGTACCCGCACAGCGCCTCCTCCGCCGCGCCGACCGCGAGGCCGGTCAGCATCACGCGGCCGTCGTCGCAGACGAGGACGGTACGGGCGGTGATGTTGCGGTGCACCCAGCCGTGGGCGTGCAGCACACGCAGCGCCATGAGGACGTCGGAGGCGACCTCGGCCGCCCGGTACGGCGACAGCGGCTGCTCGGTGAGGAGTGCGGACAGCGGACGCGCCGTCACCCACTCGCTGACGATCCACAGCGAGCCGCCCTCGGCGAACACGTCGAAGACCTGGTCCAGGCGCGGGTGATCGGGTATGCGGGCCGCCGCCTGCGCGGCCTCGACGGCACGCCGCACCGCCGGGTCCGAGGGCCGGCGGGTGGCGGTCCGGGCCGCCGGGCTCCTGCGGCCCTCGCGCTCACGGGCGGTGAACCCCTCGGGCAGCCCCTCCGCGTCGAGCACCTCGGCCTCGACGACCTCGGGCAACGGCACCTGGCGGACCAGCACTTCCTGCCCGCTGTAGGTGTCGAAGGCCCGGGTCTCGGTCAGTTCGTACTCGTCGGAGGGCGGCAGCGGCAGGCGGTAGCGGTCGGCGAGCACCCGGCCCGCATAGTCGTCCACGTTGCCTCCCCCGGCCGCCTGTCGTTCACATCCGTTCCCTTACGGCCCGTTCCGTATCCACATCCCGCTGCGTACGGTCCGCAATCATTCACGATACGTGCCGGAGGCAACCCGCATTGAGGGGATGACGGATTCCCACGGCCCCAACCGTAGCCCGGTGCCGCGGACATGAGCCTCACAAACCTCGGTGTCGGGCCGTTCTCTGTCATCGGGTACGAGTGGCCGGACTCGTCCTCCCACCCGATACCGCCCGTCAGTCCGAGAGCGCACCGCTCACTTCTTGGGCTCGAAGGACTCCGTCAGCGTCTTCCAGGTGTCCTTGCGCAGGTCGCTGTCCCAGTCCGCAGCCTTCGCGGTGTACATCAGCCCGTAGCCCTGGTGGCCGTTCACCACGAAACCCCGGTCTATGGAGCGGTACTTGGTGCCGTCCTCGACGTAGGTGAACTCCCAGTCGGCCGTGTTCCAGCTGCGGTAGTCCGCCTTCTCGATGCGGATCCTCTGGTACTGGGACCGTATGATGCCGCCTTCCTGGTTCTTCCAGTCCGCAACCGGGTCACTCTTGGGCGAACTGGTCCACCCGACGAGCAGCTTCTGCCCGTCCGGCCCCGTGTAGCGGTCACCGGCGGAGTCGCTGGACCGGTACGACCACCCCTTGGGCAGCCCGATCGAGTACCCCTGGCCGCTCTTGCGGGTGGAGACGGCCGGCGCGCTCCCGCCGTCCTTGGAGCCGGAGGAGGCGGAGTCGTCGGAGGAGTCGGAGTCGTCGGCGGAGTCGTCGGCCGAGGCGCTCGGGTCGCCTCCGGCCGCCTCGTCCGTGCGCGCTCCGCTGTCCGGTTTGCCCGAACTCCCCTTGTCCTGCTTGGTGGACGGGCCCGCGCTGACCGCGCTCCTGCTCCGGCCGCTGCCCTTGTCACCCTTGCTGTCGTCACCGTTGAGCGCGATGGCCAGCACCGTGCCCAGCACCGCGAGGACGACCACCACGGCGATGATCACCAGCGTCCGCTTGGGCACCACGTCGGTCAGCGGCGCCCGCGGCACCGGCCGCGGCGGCAGGTCCATGTCCGGCGGCGGCATCACGGGCCATCCGGAACTCGGCTTGTTCGCGCTGGAACCGGGCCTGCTCGCGCTGGAGTTCGGCACGGCAGCGCCGCTCCGGGCCGGCCCGGTGGGCCTGCCCGGCGCCTTGGCCCCCCGGGCCCCGGAGGACGCCGAACCCGTCCCGGCCACCTTGCCGGAGGCTCCGGAGGAGGGGCCGGCGGGGGCACCGCCAGAGGTTCCGGCCGAGGTTTTGGCCGAGGCACCGCCAGAGGTCCCGGCCGAGGTCCCGGTGGACGTACCTGCCGCGCCGCCCGGGTTCTTCGCACGTGCGGCGGCCGCCGCCCCGGCCGCCCCGGCCGCCTTGCGGACCGACCGCAGCGCACCGCGCAGCTTCTCCCCGGCCTCCTCGCCCCGCTTGCCCTCGGCCCCTTCGGGCGGCACCGGCAGCGGAACCACCCGCGTGGCGTCCATCGGCTCCGGCTCGGGCGCATGGATCACCGCGTTGAGCATGGCGCGGGCACCGGAGTCGTCGAGCCGCTTGGCCGGGTCCTTGGTGAGCAGGCCGTAGATGACGTCCCTGAGCGGACCCGCGTTCTTGGGCTCCTCCAGGGGCTCGGTCATCACCGCGGTCAGCGTGGCGATCGCCGACCCCTTGTCGTACGGCGGGACGCCCTCGACGGCCGCGTACAGCAGGCCGCCCAGCGACCACAGGTCGGCCGCGGGACCGGGCTTGTGCCCGCGGGCGCGCTCCGGGGAGATGTAGGACGGGGCGCCGACGAGCATGCCGGTGGAGGTGATGGACGGGTCGCCCTCGACCTGCGCGATGCCGAAGTCGGTGAGGACGACCCGGCCGTCCTCGGCGATGAGCACGTTGGACGGCTTCACGTCCCGGTGCAGGATGCCCTCGCGGTGCGCGGAGCGCAGCACGTCGAGGACGGCGAGCCCGACCTCGGCCGCCCGCCCGGGCTCCAGCAGGCCGTCCTCACGGATGGCCTCGGCGAGGGACTTGCCCTCGACCAACTCCATGACGATCCAGGGCCGGTCGTCCTCGTCGACCACGTCGAAGACCGTCACCGCACTGTTGTTGCGGATCCGGGCGATCGCCTTGGCCTCGCGCAGAGTGCGCGTGATCAGGCGCCGTTTCTCCTCCTCGTCGATGTTCGACGGGAACCGCAGCTCCTTGACGGCGACCGTCCGGCCCAGGGTCTCGTCCTCGGCGCGCCACACCGTGCCCATGCCGCCCCGGCCCAGCACGTCTCCCAGCCGGTACCGCCCGGCGAGGAGACGACGCTCGCCCTTGTCCCGACGAGTCTCCTGACGAGATGTCTCCGCCCGCTCCGCCTCCGACATGCGTCCCCTCATGCAACCCGCCCTGACAGAGCCTCCATTGTCTCTCACCCGACAAGTGCCCGGCGCCCAGGGTGCCCCTGGGCGCCCTGGGGGCTCCGCGGGACGGGAGACCTGCTGAGGCGAAAGTTCCGCTTGCCGGAATGACCGGCCCCGAGGAGGGAGGGCGTCCGGAATGCCAACGCGCCCTCACCTGCCCCGTGGACACGGACGCGATCGCAGTCCCCCGGCCCGAACCGGCCCTGGTCGCTGCCGAGTTCTGCCCTCGCATCTGGTGGAACGGACGGGATTCGAGCAGAGATCCCCCACCGGGCCACTCGTTCGAGTGATGTCGGCTGACCGCGCCCGCCGGCTGCGGACGGCGCTCGGCACCGGCACGACCCGCCGCCCCGCCCGGGCCCGACGCGGCGGAGCAGGACACCCGGTCACAGCGGAACGATGTCCGGCGCTCCCAGGCGTGCCGCGTCCGCCGTCTGGTCGTCCGGCTGGAGCTGGGACTCGCGCTCGGCCTCGACCCGCTTCTCGTAGTGCTCCACCTCGCGCTCGATCTGGTCCTTGTCCCAGCCGAGGACCGGTGCCATCAGCTCGGCCGCCTCGCGGGCGCTGCGGGTGCCCCGGTCGAAGGTCTCGATGGAGATGCGGGTGCGGCGGGTGAGCACGTCGTCCAGGTGCCGGGCGCCCTCGTGCGAGGCGGCGTACACCACTTCGGCGCGCAGATAGTCGTCGGCGGCCTGCAGCGGCGCGCCCAGGGAGGGGTCGGCGGCGATGAGGTCCAGGACCTCCTCGGCCATCGAGCCGTACCGGTTCAGCAGGTGTTCCACGCGGACCACGTGCAGTCCGGTGCGGGCGGCGATCCGCGCCCGGGCGTTCCACATGGCCCGGTAGCCCTCGGCGCCGAGCAGCGGGATGTCCTCGGTGACGCAGTCGGCGACGCGCATGTCGAGGCCGTGCACCGCCTCGTCGACGGCGTCCTTCGCCATCACCCGGTACGTCGTGTACTTGCCGCCCGCGACGACCACGAGACCCGGCGCCGGATGCGCCACGGTGTGTTCGCGGGACAGCTTGCTGGTCGCGTCGGACTCGCCGGCCAGCAGCGGGCGCAGCCCCGCGTACACACCCTGCACGTCGTCGCGGCCGAGCGGGACGGCCAGCACCGAGTTGACGTGCTCCAGCAGGTAGTCGATGTCGGCGCTGGAGGCCGCCGGGTGGGCCTTGTCGAGGTCCCAGTCGGTGTCGGTGGTGCCGACGATCCAGTGCCGGCCCCAGGGGATGACGAACAGGACCGACTTCTCCGTGCGCAGGATCAGGCCGCTGGTGGAGTGGATGCGGTCCTTGGGCACGACCAGGTGGATGCCCTTGGAGGCGCGGACGTGGAACTGGCCGCGCTCTCCCACCATGGCCTGGGTGTCGTCGGTCCACACGCCGGTGGCGTTGACGATCTGCTTCGCGCGGATCTCGTACTCCCCGCCGCCCTCCACGTCCTGCACCCGGGCGCCGACGACCCGCTCGCCCTCGCGCAGGAACCCGGTCACGCGCGCGCGGTTGGCCACCTTGGCGCCGTACGACACCGCCGTGCGCACCAGGGTCGCCACGTACCGGGCGTCGTCCATCTGGGCGTCGTAGTACTGCAGGGCACCGACCAGGGTGTCCTTCTTCAGGCAGGGGGCGACCCTCAGGGCGTGACCGCGGGTCAGGTGGCGGTGCAGGGGCAGGCCCCGGCCGTGGCCGCGGGCCATGGACATCGCGTCGTACAGGGCCACCCCCGAGCCCGCGTACGCCCGCTCCCAGCCCCGGTGCTGCAGCGGGTAGAGGAAGGGCACCGGTTTGACCAGGTGCGGGGCGAGCCGCTCCAGGAGCAGGCCGCGCTCCTTCAGGGCCTCCCGGACCAGTGCGAAGTCGAGCATCTCCAGATAGCGCAGGCCCCCGTGGACGAGCTTGCTCGATCTGCTGGACGTGCCGGACGCCCAGTCGCGGGCCTCGACCAGTCCGGTGGACAGCCCCCGGGTGACGGCGTCCAGCGCCGTGCCCGCGCCGACGACTCCACCTCCGACCACCAGGACGTCCAGTTCGCGCTCCGCCATCGCCGCAAGTGCCTCGGCCCGCTGCGCCGGGCCCAGTGTCGCTGTCCTCACCGCTGCCTCCCGCTTCGAACAACTCGCTCGCGTCGGCCGCACCCGGTGGGCGAAGCCCGGTTCATCCCCTCCCCATGCCCAAATTCTGACCGGCTTGCCCGACTTCAGCCACCACGCGCTTTCAACCTGTGGACAACTCGCGCACAACTGCCGGAAGACACACGAAAACAATCCCGCATAACGGTCATATTTACTCCTAGTGTGACAGTGCGCTCTCTCAACCTGTCCACAGCGGTTGCGCATCGGTCCCGCTTCGGTTACTCGGAAGGACGGCCCACGCCATGCCCGCAGACCTCGCCGTCATCGGACTCGGTCCCTACGGCCTGCCGCTCGCGCAGGCCGCCGTGGCCGCAGGCATCCCGACCATCGGGTACGCCACCGGCCCGGAGGCGAGTTCCCTCAGCCCCTCCGAGCTGCGCCGGATGCATGCCGGGGGCTTCCGGCCGGGCACCGACCCGGCCCAGCTCGGCCGGGTGCGCACCGCGGTGCTCTGCGTACCGACCCCGCGCGGCGCCGACGGCGGGCTCGACCTCGGCCAGCTCGAGGCGGCCGCCCGGAGCCTTGCCGAACGGCTCCGCCCGCACACCACGGTCATCCTGGAGTCTCCCGTGCTCCCCGGAACCACCGAGGAGTTCCTGCGCCCCCTGCTGGAGAAGGGCTCCGGACTGCGCGCCGGCCGCGACTTCCACCTCGCCTACTCGCCCAGCCGGATCGACCCCGGCCAGCGCGACCGCACCCCGGCCGGCACGCCCAAGGTCATCGGAGGCCTCACCCCCGCCTGCACCGAGTCGGCCGCCGCCTTCTACGGCAGGCTCACCGACAAGGTGGTACGCGCGCGCGGTCTGCGCGAGGCGGAGACCGTGCAGCTGCTGGAGACCAACTTCCGGCAGGTCAACATCGCGCTCGTCAACGAGATGGCCGTCCTCTGCCACGAGCTGGGTGTCGACCTGTGGGACGTGATCCGCTGCGCGGAGACGAAACCGTTCGGCTTCCAGGCGTTCCGGCCGGGCCCCGGCGTCGGCGGGCACGGCGTCCCGCAGGACCTGACCGGCCACGCGAGCCGCGGCCTGCGCATGGTGGAACTGGCCCAGCAGGTCAACAGCCGCATGCCCCGCTACGTCATCCAGCGCGCCGCCACCCTCCTCAACGAGCACGGCAAGTCCGCCCGCGGCGCCCGCGTCCTGCTTCTCGGCATCACCTACAAGCCCGACGTCGCCGACCTGCAGAGCACGCCCGCCCAAGAGATCGCCGTCCGGCTGATGGAACTGGGCGCCTCGGTCAGCTACCACGACCCGTACGTGGCGTCCTGGAACGTCCTGGACCGCCCGGTACCGCGCGCGGACTCCCTGTACGACGCGGCCGCCGACGCCGACCTCACGATCCTGCTGCAGCAGCACCGGACGTACGACCTGCAGGGCCTGTCGGTGAAGGCACAGCTGCTGCTGGACACGCGGGGGGCCACGCCCACGGGGGCGGCGCATCGGTTGTGAGCGGGGGGCGCGCGGGCGGGCCGGACCCCGGGGGCTGGTGGCAGGGGGGACGCACCACGGGTACCTTACGGAAACAGGTGGAGCCCACCGCAGCGGCTACTGCGGCAGGCTCCTGGATGGATCACGGAGTGTCCGCCCCTAGGCTTCTTGGGGGCGGCCGCTCACCATCCGAAAAGCCGCAAGATCCACCTCCTCCGGCACTTCACCGTCCACAGACGGATCCGGTCCCAGCGGGTGGGTTTACGGTGACGGCCCATGGGCGCCCCCTTCCACGACACCGCCCAGTAGCCCGGTGGACGGTCCGTTGGAGATCGGGCCGGGCCCCGAGCAGCCGGGGTCCGGAACCAAGTCCTTGGAAGGGGGCGCTCCAGAAGACTGGGGCGCCGACACGGACGCTATCGCCCTCGGCCCTGCTCACCAGCCCGTATTCGCCCCGAAGACAACCGCACGCCTCCACGCCACCCCACGCGCCCCCACAGGCCCGCCCGGACATGCGGAAGGGGCCGGCCGCCTCACCGGGCGACCGGCCCCTTCACGTCGTACGGGCTACCGCTTGTGCTGCGAGTCCGCCACCGTCACCTCGACCCGCTGGAACTCCTTCAGCTCGCTGTAGCCGGTGGTGGCCATGGCGCGGCGCAGGGCGCCGAAGAAGTTCATGGAGCCGTCCGGGGTGTGGGACGGGCCGGTGAGGATCTCCTCGATGGTGCCGACCGTGCCCAGGTCGACCTTCTTGCCGCGGGGCAGCTCCTCGTTGACCGCCTCCATGCCCCAGTGGTGGCCCTTGCCGGGCGCGTCCGTGCCCCGGGCCAGCGGGGAGCCCATCATCACCGAGTCGGCGCCGCAGGCGATCGCCTTCGGGAGGTCGCCGGACCAGCCGACACCGCCGTCCGCGATCACGTGCACGTAGCGGCCGCCGGACTCGTCCATGTAGTCGCGGCGGGCGGCTGCCACGTCGGCGACGGCGGTGGCCATCGGGACCTGGATGCCGAGCACGTTGCGCGTGGTGTGGGCGGCGCCGCCGCCGAAGCCGACCAGGACACCGGCCGCGCCGGTGCGCATCAGGTGCAGGGCGGCGGTGTAGGTGGCGCAGCCGCCGACGATCACCGGGACGTCCAGCTCGTAGATGAACTGCTTCAGGTTCAGCGGCTCGTGCGAGGACGAGACGTGCTCCGCGGAGACCGTCGTACCGCGGATGACGAAGATGTCCACGCCCGCGTCCACGACCGCCTTGGAGAACTGGGCGGTGCGCTGCGGGGAGAGCGCGGCCGCCGTGACCACGCCGGCGTCGCGCACCTCCTTGATGCGGGCGCCGATCAGCTCTTCCTTGATGGGCGCCGCGTAGATCTCCTGGAGGCGGCGGGTCGCCTGGTCGGCGGGCAGCCCGGCGATCTCGTCCAGCAGCGGCTGCGGGTCCTCGTGCCGCGTCCACAGGCCTTCGAGGTTCAGCACGCCGAGGCCGCCCAGCTCGCCGATGCGGATCGCGGTGGCCGGGGAGACGACCGAGTCCATGGGAGCGGCCAGGAACGGCAGCTCGAAACGGTAGGCGTCGATCTGCCAGGCGATCGAGACCTCCTTCGGGTCCCGCGTACGGCGGCTGGGGACGACGGCGATGTCGTCGAAGGCGTACGCCCGGCGGCCGCGCTTGCCGCGCCCGATCTCGATCTCAGTCACGTCTTGGCCTTTCCCTGATGCGTTCAGCGTCTACCAGTATCGCCGACGGGTACGGCAGCGGCCCTCCACGGGGACGACAAGGGCGGCCCCGGATGCTCCGGGGCCGCCCTTTCACGGCTTCACGCGCGCGTGTGCGTCACTTCTTGCTGCTGTAGTTCGGCGCCTCGACCGTCATCTGGATGTCGTGCGGGTGGCTCTCCTTCAGGCCCGCCGAGGTGATCCGCACGAACCGGCCGTTCGTCTGAAGGTCCGGGACGGTCCTGCCGCCGACGTAGAACATCGACTGGCGCAGACCGCCGACCAGCTGGTGGACGACGGAGGACAGCGGACCGCGGTAGGGCACCTGGCCCTCGATGCCCTCGGGGATCAGCTGCTCGTCGGAGGCGACACCCTCCTGGAAGTAGCGGTCCTTGGAGAAGGACTTGCGCTCGCCGCGGGTCTGCATGGCGGCGAGGGAGCCCATGCCGCGGTACGACTTGAACTGCTTGCCGTTGATGAACAGCAGCTCGCCCGGGGACTCCTCGCAGCCCGCGAGCAGCGAGCCGAGCATCACCGTGTCGGCGCCCGCGACCAGGGCCTTGGCGATGTCGCCGGAGTACTGCAGACCGCCGTCGCCGATCACCGGGACACCGGCGTCCTTGGCGGCGAGCGCGGCCTCGTAGATGGCGGTGACCTGCGGGACGCCGACACCGGCGACCACGCGGGTCGTGCAGATGGAACCGGGGCCGACACCGACCTTGATGCCGTCGGCGCCCGCGTCGACCAGGGCCTGGGCGCCGTCGCGCGTGGCCACGTTGCCGCCGATGACGTCGACGCCGGAGGAGTTCGACTTGATCTTGGCGATCATGTCGCCGACCAGGCGGGAGTGGCCGTGCGCGGTGTCCACGACGATGAAGTCGACACCGTTCTCGATCAGGGCCTGGGCGCGCTCGAAGGAGTCACCGGCCACACCGACCGCCGCACCGACCAGCAGCCGGCCGTCGGCATCCTTGGCGGCACTCGGGTACTTCTCCGCCTTGACGAAGTCCTTGACCGTGATCAGGCCCTTGAGGACGCCCGCGCCGTCGACCAGCGGCAGCTTCTCGATCTTGTGCTTGCGCAGCAGCTCCATGGCCTCGGCGCCGGAGATGCCGACCTTGCCGGTGACCAGCGGCATCGGGGTCATGACCTCGTGCACGCGGCGGCTTCGGTCGCTCTCGAAGGCCATGTCGCGGTTGGTGACGATGCCGAGGAGCTTCTTGTCCCCGTCGGTCACCGGGACGCCGCTGATGCGGAACTTGGCGCACAGCGCGTCGGCCTCGGCGAGCGTGGCCTCCGGGTGGATGGTGATGGGGTCCGTGACCATGCCGGACTCGGAGCGCTTCACCAGGTCGACCTGGTTGGCCTGGTCCTCGATGGAGAGGTTGCGGTGCAGGACGCCGACGCCGCCCTGGCGGGCCATCGCGATCGCCATGCGGGACTCGGTCACCTTGTCCATGGCCGCGGACAGCAGCGGGATGTTGACCCGCACGTTCTTGGAGACGTACGAGGCGGTGTCGATCTCGTCGGGTGCCATGTCCGACGCGCCCGGCAGCAGCAGCACGTCGTCGTAGGTCAGCCCGAGTGTCGCGAATTTACCGGGCACTCCGTCGACGTTGGCAGTCATGACACCTTCCCCAAATGGCCTTGATCGGTGCGGATGTCCATGCTAACGGGAAGTATCGCTAGCAAATTCCACGGTCCCGGGTGACTTCAGGCTTCGTATGTTCGTACGGAACCGCGGGGACGGTTGTTCAGGTGAGGGCGGCGTGGAAGGTACCGGCGCGGGCCGATGCGGGCCCGGCACCGCCGATTTGCGCCGTCGTGGCTGTTCCCCGCCGTGGCGGGACGTGCTTCACCTACTGCTCGGCGAGGGCCCTGAGGCGGCTCAGCGCCCTGTGCTGGGCGACCCGGACCGCTCCTGGTGACATTCCCAACATCTGCCCCGTCTCCTCCGCGGTCAAGCCCACGGCGATGCGCAGCAGAAGCAGTTCGCGCTGGTTCTCGGGGAGGTTGGCCAGCAGCTTCTTGGCCCACTCGGCATCGCTGCTGAGCAGGGCGCGCTCCTCGGGGCCGAGGGAATCGTCGGGGCGCTCCGGCATCTCGTCCGAGGGGACGGCCGTGGAGCCCGGGTGGCGCATCGCGGCCCGCTGGAGGTCGGCGACCTTGTGCGAGGCGATGGCGAAGACGAAGGCTTCGAAGGGACGGCCGGTGTCGCGGTAGCGCGGCAGGGCGAGGAGGACCGCCACACAGACCTCCTGGGCGAGGTCCTCGACGAAGTGGCGCGCGTCGCCGGGCAGCCGGGACAGCCGGGTGCGGCAGTAGCGCAGCGCCAAGGGGTGGACATGGGCGAGCAGGTCATGCGTGGCCTGCTCATCTCCGTCCACCGCACGATGCACGAGCGCACCGATCGCCCCGTGGGCCGTGCCCGCCTCGTCGTCGCGCATCGGTCCATGGTGCCTTGTGCCCATACGGTCCGTCGCATCGTGCTCGTGGTTGTGCACTGAAGCGTTATGAGCAGGCGCGCCGGCACTCATCTCCTGCGCCCTCCCCTTCCGCTCGACCGACTCGTCCCCGAGAGACTCCACACCTCAAGGATGCGGCATCCGCCGCGAAACGAGCAGCGGGCGTCCGGCAGGCCGTCTTGCACATCCGCGACGAGCACCCCCACGCCCCCGTCTCCCCTCCCCCGCCACACCCCGAGAGCCCCGCCGACACGCCGAGCGGGACTCGGCGGCGACGGCACAGGGCCCGAAGGGGGCCATGTGGTGGGTTCGTCCCAACGAGTGGACCTTGAATCAGCAGTCCGCGCGGGCGCCCAGGGACTCCGAGCGGGAGGGACGCACCACGTGCGCCGGACGGCCGAGCGGCCCCACGCCCCGCGGCGCCCGCGGTCCGCCCGCCCCCGCCTGCACCCGGGCAGGCGGGGATCCCGGGGTGACGGACAGCAGCCCCGGTGCGGCGCACCTGCTACCGGACCAGTCCCCAGCGGAAACCGAGCGCCACCGCGTGGGCCCGGTCCGAGGCGCCGAGCTTCTTGAAGAGGCGGCGGGCGTGCGTCTTGACGGTGTCCTCGGAGAGGAACAGCTCGCGGCCGATCTCGGCGTTGGAACGGCCGTGGCTCATGCCCTCCAGCACCTGGATCTCACGCGCGGTGAGGGTGGGCGCCGCGCCCATCTCGGCCGAGCGGAGGCGGCGCGGGGCCAGGCGCCAGGTCGGGTCGGCGAGGGCCTGCGTCACGGTGGCGCGCAGCTCCGCACGCGAGGCGTCCTTGTGCAGGTAGCCCCGGGCGCCCGCGGCGACCGCGAGGGCCACGCCGTCGAGGTCCTCGGCGACGGTGAGCATGATGATGCGCGCGCCCGGGTCGGCGGACAGCAGCCGGCGCACGGTCTCGACGCCGCCCAGGCCGGGCATGCGCACGTCCATCAGGATGAGGTCGGAGCGGTCGGCGCCCCAGCGGCGGAGGACTTCCTCGCCGTTGGCCGCCGTCGTCACGCGCTCGACGCCGGGCACGGTCGCGACCGCGCGGCGGAGCGCCTCTCGGGCAAGCGGGGAGTCGTCGCAGACGAGGACGGATGTCATGACCGCCCTCCCCAGCTGATGCGCGTCACCTTGAGCCTCCAGGCTGGTACGGAATCGTCACCTGTGCGGTCGACCGTCTCGGACGCCTGCCCGAGCGCTTGTGTTTTCAACCGCCTCCGCACTCTCAACGACGGTCACTCGAAAGAGTTACGGGGCTGCGTGCCGTCTTCGGCACTCTACGTGAGGGCGCCGACACGGTGCAGACATGCCCGACGGACCCTCAACTTTTCATCACAACCAATGCCCCATTTAGCCGTTTTTGCTCCCGTTTCCCAGTGTCTGGAGCTAGATTCGCAATGAGTCATATTTTCATCTCCTTAGACCGGAGATGTACGGTCGTTGGCACCGTATCCGCCCAGAACGGCTACAAGGGGTCACGTAATGGCAGATTTCTCCCGCCTTCCCGGACCGAACGCAGACCTGTGGGACTGGCAGCTCCTGGCTGCCTGCCGTGGGGTCGACAGCTCGCTCTTCTTCCATCCGGAGGGTGAGCGCGGGGCGGCTCGGAGCGCACGTGAGAACTCGGCCAAAGAGGTCTGCATGAGGTGCCCGGTCCGCGCGGAGTGCGCGGCGCACGCGCTGGCGGTGCGCGAGCCGTACGGCGTCTGGGGCGGCCTGACCGAGGACGAGCGCGAAGAGCTGATGGGACGGGCGCGCAACCGCCTGGTGTCGGCATCCACCACCGGCGGGGGCACCGCCCCGAACGCCTGAAGGAACGTTTCTGCAATCAATCCCGGGCACGCACGCGCATGCATCGGCTCCTGTCGACGGCCCCTAGGCCCGTACCCCTGCCGACGGTCCCTGTGCGCGCCCGGCCGCCCGGGCGAGTTGCTCCAGCGTCGCCGCGACCGCCGGCACCTGCGCCAGGTCGGGCAGAGTAAGGGCGACGATCTGCCGCCGCACGAGCGGTTCCAGCGCCACCGTGCGTACTCCTCTGGGCCGCACCGACTCCACGGCGAGCTGCGGCAGCACCGCCACGCCGAGACCCGCGCCCACCAGGCCGACCACTGCCGGATAGTCGTCGGTGGCGAAGTCGATACGGGGCGTGAAGCCGGCGCTCTCGCACACCTCCACCAGCTGGCCGCGGCAGCGCGGGCAGCCCGCGATCCAGGGCTCCTGGGCCAGCTCCCCGATACCGACGGACTGCGCACGCGCGAGCGGATGCCGTTCGGGCACGAGCGCGACCAGCCGGTCCGTCAGCAGGGGCCGCACGACGAGGTCGTCCCACTCCTCGGCGGCGGGCGCATCCTCGTAGCGGAAGGCCAGCGCGAGGTCGCAGTCGCCCTCGCGCAGCAGTTCGACGGACTTCGGGGGCTCGGCCTCCTCCAGGGAGACGCGGGTGCCCGGGTGCGCGGCGCGCAGGGCGGCCAGGGCGGTCGGGACCAGGGTCGAGCTGCCACTGGGGAAGGAGACCAGACGCACCCGGCCGGCTCTGAGGCCTGCGATGGCGGCGACCTCCTCCTCGGCCGCGGTCAGGCCCGCGAGGATCCCGGAGGCGTGCCGGACGAGGGCCTCGCCGGCCTGGGTCAGACGCATCTCACGGCCGCTGCGCACCAGCAGCGGGGTGCCGACCGAGGCCTCCAGGGCCTTCATCTGCTGGCTGACGGCGGGCTGGGTGCAGCCCAGTTCACGCCCCGCCGCCGAGAAGGAGCCGGTGGTGGCGACGGCACGCAGGACGCGGAGATGACGGGCCTCGATCACCCTTTGAGTATAAGCCTGGCTTGGATGCGGCGCCCAATTCCGCGTCGACACTTTGGGATGCGGTCCCGTACCGTGCTGTCATGAAGCTTCTCTCGGTCAACGTGGGCCGTCCGCAGCCGGTGCCGTACACGGACCAGGCGCAGGGCGTGACGGGCATCGACAAGCGGCCGGTCGAGGGGCCGGTGCGGGTGGCGGCTCCCGGCCCCAAGGGGGTCGGGGCGAGCGGGATCGCCGGTGACGCAGTGTGCGACCTGCGCCACCACGGCGGCGACGAGCAGGCGGTGTACGCCTTCGCGCGCGAGGACCTCGACGACTGGGAGCGCGAGCTGGGCCGATCGTTGGCCAACGGTTGCTTCGGCGAGAACCTCACGACGGAGGGACTGGACGTGTCCGGGGCGCTGGTCGGCGAGCGCTGGCGGATCGGCTCCGAGGTGGTCCTGGAGGTGACCTCGGGGCGGATCCCGTGCCGTACGTTCCAGGGCCATTTGGGCGAGCGGGGCTGGGTGAAGAGATTCACCCGGAAGGGCGCGACCGGGGCCTATCTGAGAGTGATCGAACCGGGTGAGATCCGGGCGGGCGATCCGGTCGAGATCGTGCACCGTCCGGACCACGGTGTGACGGCGGCGATGCAGTTCCGTGCGGTGACCACCGAGCGCGAGCTGCTGCCGCGGCTGCTCGCCGCGGGCGGGGCGCTGCACAGCGAGGCGCTGGCCGCGGCGCGCAAGTACGTCGCCGGCCAGCCCCGCTGAGGAGCCGTCACCGGCCGGCGGACGGACAGCGGACGCTGTCCGTCCGGGTCACTACCCTTGGGCCATGACAACGGCTCTGATTACGGGATCGACCGCGGGAATCGGCGCCGCGTTCGCGCGGCGGCTGGCGGCTGACGGGCATGACCTGGTCCTCGTGGCGCGGGACACCAAACGGCTGCGCGAGCAGGCGACCGAGCTGCACGACCGGCACGGCGTCGAGGCGGAGGTGCTGAGCGCCGACCTGTCCGAGGACAAGGGCATCGAGACGGTCGCCGACCGGCTCGGCGACCGGAAGAATCCGGTCGACCTGCTGATCAACAACGCGGGTTTCGGCAACAAGGGCCGCTATCTCGAAGTGTCCATGGCCGACGAGCTGAAGATGCTCAAGGTGCACTGCGAGGCGGTGCTCCGGCTGACGACTGCGGCGGCCGAGGCGATGCGCGAGCGTGGGCGCGGCGGAGTGGTGAACGTGGCATCGGTGGCGGCCTTCGTACCCCGGGGCACCTACGGCGCCTCGAAGGCGTGGGTCGTGCAGTTCACCCAGGGCGCGGCCAAGGACATGGCGGGCAGCGGGGTGCGGCTGATGGCGCTGTGTCCCGGCTTCGTGCGCACCGAGTTCCACCAGCGCGCCGGGATGGGCACGGACAACATCCCCGGCTGGATGTGGCTGGACGCGGACAAGCTGGTCGCGGCGGCTCTGGCGGACCTCGCGCGCGGGAAGACCCTGTCCGTCCCGGACCCCCGGTACAAGGCGCTGATGGGTCTGGTGAAGGTCACCCCGCGCGGGTTGATGGGCGGAATCAGCTCGCGGACGGGGCGCAAGTACGGGCCCCAGTAGGACGGGTGGCGCCCGCGTTCCGGTGGGAAAATGGGTCTGACGGATCCGGACCCAGGGGGCCGGGAGGCGGCGCCATGACGTTCGTACAGCTCATCGACTGCAGGACCAGCCGGCTCGACGACATGAACCGGCTGATGGACGAGTGGGTCGAGAAGACCAAGGGGAAGAGGACGGCGACGCACGCGGTGGTCGGCACGGACCGCTCGGACGCGACGCATGTCATCGAGATCGTGGAGTTCCCGTCGTACGAGGAGGCGATGCGGAACTCGAACCTGCCGGAGACCGACACGATCTTCCGGGAGATGCTCGCCCTGTGCGACGAGATGCCGACGTTCACGGACCTGGACGTGGTGCGCGACGAGCCGTTGCAGGCGGCCACGGCCCGGAGGTTCTTCGACACGATCGCGGTTCAGGGGCCGTTGCCGCCGCTGAACGACCTGCTCGCCGAGAACTACCACGACCACGATCCGGCCAACGAGCAGGACACCCTCGGGCTGGACAACATGCGCCGTGAGATCGAGATGTGGCGCAACGCCTTCGACTTCTCCTTCGGCATCGGGGACCAGATCACCCAGGGGGACCGGGTGTGCACCCGGTGGACCTGGACCGGCATCCAGACCGGCGAGTTCATGGGCCTGCCCAACACCGGCCGCCAGGTGTCGATGACCGGGACGACCATCTTCCGCTTCAACGCCGGCGGCAAGCTCCGCGAGGGCTGGTGGCAGTACGACCGGCTCGGGCTGCTCGGGCAGTTGGGGGCGCTGGACGCGCTGGAGAACTAGAGGCCGCACAGCACACCCCGGCCGACAGGGCGAAGGCCCGGCACCCCCAGGGGGGTGCCGGGCCTCAGTGCACCTCGGTGCCGAGGTGCGTCACTGCCGGGGTGCGTCAGTGGGCGTGGCCGTGACCGTGGCCGTGGCCCGCCTCGGCCGGCTCCTCTTCCTTCTTCTCGACGACCAGGGTCTCGGTCGTGAGCAGCAGGGAGGCGATGGAGGCGGCGTTCTCCAGGGCGGAGCGGGTGACCTTGACCGGGTCGATGACGCCGGCCTTGACCAGGTCGCCGTACTCGCCGGTGGCGGCGTTGTAGCCGTTGCCCTTCTCCAGCTCGGCCACCTTGGAGACGATGACGTAGCCCTCGAGGCCGGCGTTCTCGGCGATCCAGCGCAGCGGCTCGACGGCGGCGCGGCGGACGACCGAGACACCCGTGGCCTCGTCGCCGGCCTTGCCGAGGTTGCCCTCCAGGACCTTGACAGCGTGGACCAGGGCGGAGCCACCACCGGAGACGATGCCCTCCTCGACCGCGGCGCGGGTCGCGGAGATGGCGTCCTCCAGACGGTGCTTCTTCTCCTTCAGCTCCACCTCGGTGGCGGCGCCGACCTTGATCACGCACACGCCGCCGGCCAGCTTCGCGAGGCGCTCCTGGAGCTTCTCGCGGTCCCAGTCGGAGTCGGTGTTCTCGATCTCGGCCTTGATCTGGGCGACGCGGCCGTGCACGTCCTCGGTCTTGCCGGCGCCGTCGACGATGGTCGTGTCGTCCTTGGTGACCGTCACGCGGCGGGCGGAGCCCAGAACGTCCAGGCCGACCTGGTCGACCTTGAGGCCGACCTCCTCGGAGATGACCGTGGCGCCGGTGAGGACGGCCATGTCCTGCAGCATCGCCTTGCGGCGGTCGCCGAAGCCGGGGGCCTTGACCGCGACCGCGTTGAAGGTGCCGCGGATCTTGTTGACGACCAGGGTCGACAGGGCCTCGCCCTCGACGTCCTCGGCGATGATCAGCAGCGGCTTGGAGCCCGCCTGAATGACCTTCTCCAGCAGCGGCAGCAGGTCGGCGATGGAGCCGATCTTGCCCT
This sequence comes from Streptomyces sp. NPDC020362, assembly GCF_040642095.1. NCBI lineage: Bacteria > Bacillati > Actinomycetota > Actinomycetes > Kitasatosporales > Streptomycetaceae > Streptomyces > Streptomyces sp. NPDC020362. The sequence continues at coordinate 41,628 of NZ_JBFAET010000032.1, read as the reverse complement.
GGTGGATCAGGATGTACGGGTCGTCGAGGACGGCCTCCATGCGCTCCTGGTCCGTGACGAAGTACGGCGACAGGTAGCCCTTGTCGAAGGCCATGCCCTCGGTGAAGTCCAGCTCCAGACCGAAGGTGTTGGACTCCTCGACGGTGATGACACCGTCCTTGCCGACCTTGTCCATGGCCTCGGCGATCAGCTCGCCGACCTGCTGGTCCTGGGCGGACAGCGCGGCGACGGCGGCGATGTCGGACTTCTCGTCGATCGGGCGGGCCGAGGCGAGCAGGTCGTCGGAGACGGCCTTGACCGCGGCGTCGATGCCCTTCTTCAGGGCGGCCGGGGAGGCACCGGCGGCGACGTTCTTCAGGCCCTCGCGAACGAGCGCCTGGGCCAGCACGGTGGCGGTGGTGGTGCCGTCACCAGCGATGTCGTTGGTCTTGGTCGCCACCTCCTTCACCAGCTGGGCACCGAGGTTCTCGTACGGGTCCTCGATCTCGACCTCGCGGGCGATCGTGACACCGTCGTTGGTGATGGTGGGGGCGCCGAACTTCTTGTCGATGACGACGTTGCGGCCCTTGGGGCCGATCGTCACCTTCACCGTGTCGGCCAGCTTGTTGACGCCGCGCTCGAGGGCGCGACGGGCGTCCTCGTCGAACTTCAGGATCTTCGCCATGACAGCGGGAGCCCTCTCGGAAATCTGTGGGTGAAAAAAGAACTGCGCCCCGGCGCCCGGCTTCTCAGATGATCGCGGGGGCCAGGGGCGCAGCTTCAAGCGGAATGCTTGAGGTGATTACTTCTCGATGATCGCGAGCACGTCGCGAGCCGAGAGGACGAGGTACTCGTCGCCGTTGTACTTCACCTCGGTGCCGCCGTACTTGCTGTACAGGACGACGTCGCCGACCTTGACGTCGAGCGGCAGACGCTCGCCGTTCTCGAAGCGACCCGGACCCACGGCGAGGACGGCGCCCTCCTGGGGCTTCTCCTTCGCGGTGTCCGGGATGACCAGGCCAGAAGCGGTGGTCTGCTCGGCGTCGAGCGGCTGGACCACGATGCGGTCCTCGAGCGGCTTGATGGCAACCTTGGAGCTGGTGGTCGTCACGATCCGACCTCCCCCTTCGGAGATCTCACGGGGTTAACTGTCTGAGGTGGCGACCAGGTGGATCCGTCGTCGCGGGTGCCGGACCTGCCCGTCGCGTTTGTTGGCACTCTCCAGGGGGGAGTGCCAGAGCCGAGACTATGACCGCGATTAGCACTCGGTCAAGCGGAGTGCCAATGCCGTGCGGCGCGTCGGCCGAGATCCCGGGTTCCCGGAGGTTCCTGGAGGTTCCTGGTGACCGGTAAGGAGCCGCTACAGGTAGTCCTCCAGGCGGCCCACCGTCAGGCCTCTCGCCTGGACACGGCGCAGCAGGCGTCTCGTGCGTTCCTTGAGGGTGGGGCCGGTGGCCTCGTCGGGGCCGACGAGGACGATGTCGCCCGGGTTCAGGTGCCCGGCGCCGCGCACGTAGGTGATGCCGTCGGGGGTCATGGCGGCGCGCCACAGCACGAGCACGGCGATGCCGCAGTCGGCGGCCGCGCGCAGGGTGCTGGTGTCGAAGGTGCCGTAGGGCGGGCGGAAGAGGCGGGGGCGGATGCCGAAGCGGGACTTGAGTTTGTCCTGCTGGCCGCAGATCTCGGCGCGCTGGCCGGCGTACGGCAGGCCGGGCAGCGCCGGGTGGTGGAGGGTGTGGTTCTCGATGTCGGCGCCGACCGCGCGCAGACGGGCGAAGTGGCCGTACCCGGGGCCCACGACGCTGTCGGTGAGGAAGAAGCTGACCGGCAGCCTCAGTTCGCGGACCATGTCGACGAACCGGGGGTCCCGTTCGGCGCCGTCGTCGTAGGTGAGGAAGACCACCTTGTCGGTGGTTCTGATGTGGTCCACGACCCGTGGGCGGGAGGGATCCGCCCCGTGGGCCGTCAGGAGGCGGACCGGGGGGCTGGGCGGGGCGGCGAGGGGGGCGGTCAGGCCCCAGCGGCGGTACGCCTCCCCGGTGGCCGGGCTCGACGGACGGACCCCCTGCGCGGCCTTCTTGCCCAGGCGTTCGATGGGGTCGACGGACTGGGCGCAGCCGGCGAGGAGCAGGGCCGGTGCGAGGACGGCGGCCAGCACGGCCCGCACCTCTCGCGAACGGCCCCGCCCCCCGCGCCTCACAGGTAGTCCTCCAGGCGGGCCACGGCGTAGCCCTCGCGCGTGACCTTGTTCAGGAACCTGCGCATGTCGTCGACCATCGTGCCGTCCCAGTCGTCGCGGCCGCGGAAGTGGGTGAGCACGATGTCGCCGGGGTGCAGACTGCGGTCCCAGTCGCGGTACTCCCAGTGGTCGACGAAGACCTCCTCGTCCCAGATCGGCGCGTACTTGATCCCGCAGGCCTTGGCGGCGCGCAGGGTGTCGCCGTTGTAGTTGCCGTAGGGCGGGCGGAAGACGGTGGGCGCCTTGCCGAACTGTTTCTTCATGATGGTCTGCATGCCGCAGATCTCGTTCTTCTGCTCCTCGTAGGACAGGCCGGGCAGATACGGGTGGGTGAGGGTGTGGTTGTTGAGGGTGTGCCCCTCGGCCTGCATCCGGCGGAAGTAGCCGTAGTCGTCCTTGACGAGGTAGTTGCTGAGGAAGGCCGTGTAGGGGATCTTCAGGTCGCTCATCATGCGCAGGAAGTTCGGGTCCTTCTCGTGGCCGTCGTCGATGGTCAGGAAGACGACCTTCTGCTTGGTGGGGACGGTGGTGAAGACCGGAGGCAGGTTCTCCTCCTCCTGGCCGTCCACCTCGAAGCCGTCGCGGGGGGCGATCTCCGGCTTCCTGGCCGGCGGGGCCGGGGGCGCCAGCGGCACCCGGTCCAGCCTCCAGTGCTGGGCGGCGGCGACCAGTCGGGCGTGTTCGGCGGCTCGGCGGGCCCGCGGGTCCAGGGCCTGGGCTCCGCCGTGCCCGGGTGCACGGGCGGGGGCGGGGGCGCCGGCGTCCGCGCCGGGGGCGGCGCAGCCGGAGGCGAGGGCGACGGAGGCCAGCGCGGCCACCCCACAGCGAAGGGCGACCGTCCGGAGCCGTGCCCGAGATTTGTCATTTTGTACTACTAGTCGCATAGCGCCGGATCTTCCCAGGCCCGGGACCCGAACCCGGTCCGACAGGCCGCCGGAGGCGCAGCATCCACCGACTGGCCCACAATGAGCCGGTGAACGACCTCGCCCCCCTCCTCACCCCCGAAGGCCGCGCCCTCCTCGACGAGGTGCGTGACACCGACCCCGCGCAGGAGCTGGCCGTCGCCACCCGGCTGCGCCGCGACCACCCCGCCGAGCTGGTGTCGGCAGCACTCGGGCAGGCCCGGCTGCGACAGCGGGCGGCGGCCAAGTTCGGGGAGACGGACGCCCGGCGGATGTTCTTCACGCCGAACGGGGTCGAGCAGTCGACACGGGCGAGCGTCGCCGCGTACCGGGCGGGCCGGATGAAGGAGCTGGGGGTGACCTCGGTCGCCGATCTGTGCTGCGGGGTCGGCGGCGACGCGATCGCGCTGGCGCGGGCCGGGATCCGGGTGCTGGCCGTGGACCGGGACCCGCTGACGGCGTCCGCGGCGCGGGCGAACGCCGAGGCGCTGGGGCTCGGCGAGCTGATCGAGGTGCGCGAGGCGGACGTCACCGAGGTGAGCACGCAGGGGTACGACGCCGTGTTCGTGGACCCGGCCCGGAGAGGGGGGCGCGGGCGGATCTTCGACCCCGAGGCCTACTCGCCGCCCCTGTCCTGGGCGGTCGCCACGGCCCTCGCGGCCCCCCGCGCGGCCCTGAAGATCGCCCCCGGCGTCCCCCACGAGGCGATCCCCGCCGAGGCCGAGGCCGAGTGGATCTCGGACGGCGGGGACGTGAAGGAGGCGGTGCTGTGGTTCGGCACCGAGCCGGGCCTGGTCCGGGCCACCCTGCTGCCGGGACCGCGCACCCTGCGCTCCCGGGGCCTGCCGGATCCCCGTGTCCGGCCCGTGGGGCGGTACTTGTACGAGCCCGACGGCGCCGTCATCCGCGCCCATCTGGTCGCGGAGGCGGCCGACGAGGTCGGCGGCGGCCTCGTCGACGAGACCATCGCCTACGTCACGGCCGACGAACTGCGCCCCACGCCCTGGGCGTCCGCCTACGAGATCACCGATCAACTCCACTTCAGCGTCAAGAAGTTGAAGGCCCTGCTGCGGGAGCGGGAGGTCGGCACACTGACCGTGAAGAAGCGGGGGTCGGCGGTGGAGCCGGAGGAACTGCGCAGGAAGGTCAAACCGCAGGGGCCCCATGCGGCGACCGTGTTCCTCACCCGGGTCGCGGGGGCACCGACCATGCTGATCGGGGGCCCCGCGCAGCCCGCGGCCGCCGGCGGACCGCCCGAGGCCGCCGGCGGACCGTCCTGAGCGAGGCGTTCAGGACGCGGACTCGGCGGCCCTGCTCAACAGCAGTGCACGCTCCCTCTCGTTGCCGGCCAGCCCCGCCGCCCTGACGAACTCCTCGCGGGCCTCGGCGGTGCGCCCGAGCCGTGCCAGCAGATCGCCGCGCACGCTGGGCAGCAGGTGGTAGTCGCGCAGGGCGGGTTCGGCGGCCAGGGTGTCGACCAGCTTCAGCGCCTCGGCCGGGCCGTCGGCCATCGACACGGCGACGGCGCGGTTCAGCTCCACGACCGGGGACGGGGAACGGGCCGCGAGCAGGCCGTACAGGGTGGCGATGGTCCGCCAGTCGGTCTCCTCGTAGGAGTACGCGTGCGCGTGGCAGGCGGCGATGGCCGCCTGGAGGGCGTAGGGGCCCGGGGCACCGGTGGCCGTGGCGTCGGCGCGGCCGAGGGCCCGGATGCCACGGGCGATGAGCATGCGGTTCCAGCGGCGGCGGTTCTGGTCCTTCAGGAGCACGGGTGTGCCGTCGGGACCGGTGCGGGCGGCCGTGCGGGAGGCCTGGAACTCCAGGAGCGAGGTCAGGGCGTGCACCTCGGGTTCCTTGGGCATCAGCGAGGAGAGCACCCGAGCCAGGCGCAGGGCGTCCTCGCACAGCCCGGGGCGCAGCCAGTCGTCGCCTGCGGTCGCCGCGTAACCCTCGTTGAAGATCAGGTAGATGACGTCCAGGACGGAACCGAGGCGGGCCTCGCGGTCGGGTCCGCAGGGCACCTCGAAGGCGACGTTCCTGGTGGCCAGGGTGCGCTTGGCACGGACGATGCGCTGGGCGATCGTCGGCTCCGGGACCAGGTGGGCCCGGGCGATCTCGGCCGTCGTCAGACCGCCGAGCAGGCGCAGGGTCAGCGCGGTGCGGGCGTCCGGGGACAGCACCGGGTGGCAGGTGGTGAAGACCAGCCGCAGCAGGTCGTCGTCGATGTCGTCCGGGGCGGCCGGCTCCTCGAACGGCACCGTGGTCGTGAGGTCGCGGCCGATCTCGGCGAGCTTGCGGGCATAGGTCTCGCGGCGCCGGACCAGGTCGACGGCGCGGTGCCGGGCGGTGGCCATGAGCCAGGCGCCGGGGTTGTCGGGCACGCCGTCCCGGGGCCACTTCTCCAGCGCCGCCACCAGCGCGTCCTGCGCCAGCTCCTCGGCGATACCGACGTCCCGCACGATCCGGGCGACGCCGGCGACGACCCTCGGGGACTCCAGGCGGAAGACGGTCTCGATCGCGTGCGCCGCGGTGGGCTGTGGTTCCACAGCCCACCATGCAACACCCTCGGACGGCCCGGGGCAAAGGACCGCTCAGCCCTCGGCGATCTCCCGGACCTCGCAGGTCACGGTCCAGTGCTCCTCGTGGACCTGCAGGAACCGCTTGGTCCACTCCAGGGCCTCGGCCTTGTCCTTGCACTGCATGATCGCGTAGCCGCCGACGACCTCCTTGGACTCGGTGAAGGGCCCGTCGGTGACGGAGATCTTGCCGCCCTCCCAGTGCATCCGGGTGCCCTGGGCGGAGGGGGTGAGCCCGGCGGTGTCCAGCATGACGCCGGCCTTGGTGACCTCCTCGATCAGCTTGCCCATCCGCTGCATCAGTTCCTCGCTGGGGCCCTCGGCGGGGGCGGAGGCCTCATCGATCTGCACGAGCGACAGGTAGCGGGGCATGGTGACTCCTTCGGCCGGGCGGCGGGGCCTTTCCCCGCCGCTCACCCATGCGTCGAACGGGAGACGCCGGGTTCGACACGCTCACTGACATTTCTCGAAAGAATTTTTTCCGCGGACGTGCGGTCCCGCCACTTCAGCGCGAACCCGGACTCCGCCTTCGTGTACGGCGCCCCGACGGCCTTGCCGCCGAAGACCGGGGCCGCGTCCGTGACCAGGCCCGTGGGGCGGCCGCGCAGGACCCGGGCCGCGCCGTTGCCCGTGTCCTCGCCCGGCGCCGAGGCGGCCAGGCCGGCATGTCCGTTGCGGTTGATGTCGACCAGGGCGACGGTGCAGCCGAAGCCGTCGTTCACCTCGGCGGTGCCGGGTACGCCCCCGGTGCACTGCCGGTCGTGCCGATCAGCGCAGGGAGGCCCACAGGTCGCTCGCCGCCGGTTCCCCCGCCACGACCCGGTTGTGGTCGGAGGGTGCCTCGACGACCGGCAGCATCACGGTCCTCACCCGGTCGGAGGTGAGGCCCCTCAGGCTCCGGCCGAGCTTCGTCAGCTCGCCCAGGGAGTCCAGGCCGGTGTCCGTGGTGAGGCTGGCGGTGACCGCTTCGGCCACCCGGTAGAGCTTGGCGGGATCGGTGAGCAGGTCGATGGCCGCCATCCGGTCCAGGAGGGCTTTGACGAGCTTTTGCTGCAGGCCTATGCGGCCCAGGTCGCTGCCGTCGCCTATGCCGTGCCGGGTACGTGCCAGGGCAAGGGCCCGGGCGCCGTCGAGCCGGTGGGTGCCGGCGTCGAGGCGGAGATGGCTCTTGTCGTCGTCGATGTCCTGGTCGGTGGTGACCGTGACCCCGCCGAGGGCGTCCACCAACTTGGCGAAGCCGGAGAAGTCGACCTCGACGTAGTGGTCCATGCGGACGTTCGTCATCGACTCGACGGTCTTCACCGCGCACACCGGACCGCCCACCTCGTAGGCGCTGTTGAACATCGCCTGGTGGGCCACCGCCGTCGAGCCCCCGGAGGACAGCGGGCAGGACGGACGGGTGACCAGGGTGTCGCGCGGGATGCTGACGACGGTCGCCCTCGTACGGCCCGCGTCGATGTGCACGACCATCGCCGTGTCCGACCGGGCACCGGAGCTGTCGCCGCCGCCCAGGGCCTTGTTGGCCCTGCCGCTGCGCGAGTCGGAGCCGAGGACCAGGATGTTGAGGGATCCGGTCGGCAGGGGTCCTGCGGCGGCCGGGGCGGACGCGGCCGGGGTGGTCGTCGCCCTGGCCGGGCGGTTGTCGCCGAGCGCGCTGTCGATGTCGACGCTCTTGATGTTGTTGTCGAGGTGCCAGTACGCGTAGCCGGCGGTGGCCGCGCCCAGCACCAGGAATCCCGCCAGGGCGAGACCGGCGGCCTTCAGCGTTCTCGACCGCCGGCCCACCACTCTGCCCGCGTCGCCTTGCTCCTCGTGTCGCGTCACGGGCAGGAACGTAAGTCCGAATTATTAGCAGACTGTTAGCGCAAGCCGTGAGAGACGTATTTCTTGGGAACTTCTCATCCCGGCGCCACCGCGGGACGCGGCGCAGGTCCCGGTAACAGGTTCGGGGCCGTTGAACGTCTCGCCGGATGGACCGAGCGGCTTCGAAGCCGTGTGCGGTGCCCCTCGACACCCGTCGGTGCGCGCCGCCGGGCCGCCGAAGGCTCTGCCGTACTGCTGAGCGTCTTCGCGCGCCGCGGGTTCCCAGGACATTCGTGGCCCATTCTGGGATGTTCGTGGTCATTCCGACCGTGCCCGAAGGGAGTTCCGAGGGAACGGATCGAGCCACGGCGCGAGCACAGCCGAACCGCCTCCGCAAGACCCCCGGACGCACGTGTTCAGGATGCGTTCAGGTTGGCGCTGTCAGGGTCGACGCGGTCCCCCCGAACCGACAGGAGCACCCTTGACGACGACGAAGTCCGTGATGAAGAAACTGCCCGAGGTCACTCTGGCGTTCTGGATCATGAAGATCGCCGCCACGACCCTGGGCGAGACCGCCGGCGATCTGTTCGCGCAGACGCTGAAGCTCGGCTACTTCCTCACCACCATCGCCCTGTTCCTGGTCTTCGTGGTGACCCTGGTGGTCCAGCTGCGCTCCTCGCGCTACAACCCGTTCTTCTACTGGACCGTGATCCTGTCGACCTCCATGGCCGGCACCACGATGTCCGACTTCATGAACCGCGACGCCAGCACGAAGTACCTCTCGAACGGCGCCACGAAGCTGGGCTGGGGCCCGCAGGGCCTGGGCCTCGGCTACCCGGAGGGCGCGGCGATCCTGATCTCGATCCTGCTGCTGATCTTCCTCGGCTGGAAGCTGAGCGGGATGACCTTCCAGATCACCGAGATTGTCTCCTTCCGGGGCGAGGCCCTGTTCTGGTCGGCGATCCTGGTCTCCAACACCCTCGGCACCTCGATGGGCGACTTCCTCTCCGACAGCTCGGGCCTCGGCTACCTGGGCGGCGCAGCCCTGGTGACCGGCCTGCTGCTGGTGCTGCTCGCGCTGATGAAGGTGCCTGCCGTGCCGAACGTCCTGCTCTTCTGGGTCGCCTTCGTACTGACCCGCCCGCTGGGCGCCACGGCCGGTGACTTCCTCACCAAGCCGGTCGCCAAGGGCGGCCTGGACCTGGGCACGGCCGGCTCGTCGGCGGTGCTGCTCGCGATCCTGTTCGGCCTGATGGCCTACGCGCACCGGCAGGAACGGCGGTCCCGGGCGGCCGAGTTCGAAGGGCCCGAGGCGGAGGCGGTCCGGCCCCACAAGGCGGGCCGGCCGTAACGCGAAAACCCCGCCCCCGGGGAACCGGGGGCGGGGTTTCTCGTGGAGCGCCGGGCAGGCCTTGCACCTGCATCTCCCCGCAGGAAGCGGGACGTCTTTCCTTGGACCACCAACGCACTGTGTCCGGACCGGTGTTCCGGCCGTTCACTGTGTGATGATCATAGCGCCTTCACGGGCGTGCGCACCAGTCAGTGCTCCGACCGCTCCCCGTCCGCCTGCTCGAACCGCCAGCGGTGCACCGCCCGGGTCACCAACTCACCCTCCGGCTCCGGCAGTTCAGGGAGCGAGGCGTCGTACGGGGCGTCCCACCAGGTGATGACCAGCACCCGGTCCTGCGGGGCCCGGAAGGTCTCCCGGCGCAGCGGCTCGGGGGCGAGGCGCTGTTGCCGCGCCCAGGCCAGCAGCTCCTCACCGCGCCCTTCGGCGGCCCGGGCCTCCCACATCAGGGCGACGGTCACGAGTACAGGTTCTCCTTGCTGACCTCGTGCACATGGTCGTGGTCGTGTCCGCGGCCGGGCACGTGCGGGTCGGTCACCGGAAGGGAGGAGTCGGCGGACAGGTCCCAGTCGGAGGCGGCCCGGTTACGGGCGACCATCTCGGCGCCGAGCGCGGCGACCATCGCACCGTTGTCCGTGCACAGCTTGGGGCGCGGGACGCGCAGCCGGATGCCGGCCGCCTCGCAGCGCTCCTGGGCGAGGGCACGCAGCCGGGAGTTGGCGGCGACACCGCCGCCGATCATCAGGTGGTCGACCCCCTCGTCCTTGCAGGCGCGGACCGCCTTGCGGGTGAGGACGTCCACCACGGCCTCCTGGAAGGAGGCGGACACGTCACGGACCGGGACCTCCTCGCCGGCGGCGCGCTTGGCCTCGATCCAGCGGGCCACGGCGGTCTTCAGGCCGGAGAAGGAGAAGTCGTAGGCCGGGTCGCGCGGGCCGGTCAGGCCGCGCGGGAAGGCGATCGCCTCCGGGTCGCCCTCGCGGGCGTAGCGGTCGATGACGGGGCCGCCGGGGAAGCCGAGGTTCAGCACGCGCGCGATCTTGTCGAAGGCCTCGCCGGCCGCGTCGTCGATGGTCGAGCCCATCGGGCGGACGTCGGAGGTGATGTCCTCGGACAGCAGCAGGGAGGAGTGGCCCCCGGACACCAGCAGGGCCATCGTCGGCTCCGGCAGCGGGCCGTGCTCCAGCTGGTCCACACAGATGTGGGAGGCGAGGTGGTTGACGCCGTAGAGGGGCTTGCCGAGCGCGTAGGCGTACGCCTTGGCCGCCGAGACGCCGACGAGCAGGGCGCCCGCGAGGCCGGGCCCCGCGGTGACCGCGATGCCGTCGAGGTCCCTGGCGGAGACGCCCGCCTCCTTCAGGGCGCGGTCGATGGTCGAGACCATCGCTTCCAGGTGCGCCCGGGACGCGACCTCGGGTACGACGCCGCCGAAGCGGGCGTGCTCGTCGACGCTGGAGGCGACGGCGTCCGCCAGCAGGGTGGTGCCGCGGACGATGCCGACGCCGGTCTCGTCGCAGGAGGTCTCGATGCCCAGGACGAGGGGTTCGTCAGTCATTGGTCTCGGTTTCTTGTGCGGAGGCGGAGGCCGCGGCGGGGCCGCCGGGGGATTCGGTGGTCAGGCGCATCACCAGGGCGTCCACGTTCCCCGGCTGGTAGTAGCCGCGTCTGAAGCCGATGGGCTCGAAGCCGAAGCGCTCGTAGAGCTTCTGGGCGCGGACGTTGTCGACCCGGCATTCGAGCATGACCTCGGCGCACTCGAAGGCGGTGGCGGCCTTCAGCAGCTCGGTCAGCAGGCGGGCGCCGAGGCCGGTGCCCTGCAGTGCGCGGGCGACGGCGATCGTCTGGACGTCGGCCTGGTCGCCGGAGGCGACGAGCCCGGCGTAGCCGACGACGCGGCCGTCGTCCTCGGCCACCAGGTAGCGGCGGGTGGCCTCGGGACCCCGGGAGTGGGCCAGCTCGGACCAGAACATGCCCCGGGACCAGGCGTCCTCGGGGAACAGGTCCTTCTCCAGCTCTAGCACCCGGTCGATGTCCCACCAGCGCATCTCGCGCAGTCGGAGGGTTGCCGGCTCAGTCACTTGGGGGTGACCACCTTGTAGTTCTTGGGGACCTGGGCGTCGGGTCGGCGCAGGTACAGCGGGCGCGGTGCCGGCAGTTCCTCCCCCGCGGCCAGCTTCTCGGCGGCCAGACGGGCGAGGGCGGCGGCGGACACGTGCTCGGGTTCGTGGGTGCTCGGGAACGTGTCCGGGTACAGCAGCGCACCCGCGCCGACCGCGGGGAGCCCCGCGACCTGCTCGGCGATGTCGCCGGGCCGGTCGACGGCCGGGCCGGTCAGACGGGTGCGGGAGTCGGCGTACTTCGCCCAGTAGACCTCCTTGCGCCGGGCGTCGGTCGCCACGACGAAGGGGCCCTTCTCGATGTCGGCTGCGTAGGCGAGGCCGTCCAGCGTGCACAGACCGTACACGGGGACGCCGAGCGCGAGGCCGAAGGTGTCGGCGGTCATCAGGCCGACGCGCAGACCGGTGTAGGGGCCGGGGCCGATACCGACGACGATCCCGGTGACCGTGTCCAGCTTGAGCCCGGCTTCGGCTAGCAAACGGTCGACGGCCGGCAGCAGCAGCTCTCCGTGCCGGCGCGCGTCCACCTGGCTCGACGAGGCGATGACGTCCGTGCCGTCGTGCAGCGCGACGGTGACGGCGGGTGTGGCGGTATCCAGAGCGAGCAAGAGCACGCGAACAGCCTACGGCGCCTGCGGCTCGCGCACGGCCGTCCGGGGCGGACCGTGACTGACTGCTACGGTCTGTACGAAGTACGACATATGGCACGAATCAGAGGCGGTGCACGTGGCAGGGACCAGCTCGGGGATCGTGGCCGGCCTCATCGCGGCGGCCGTCGGCACCGTGGGATTCCTCGCCTACCAGGCACAGGCGACCGTCCCGCCGGGCCTGGGCGGCCGGCCCGGATCGAACGGGTCCCCCTCGGCGACGGCCACCAAGGCACCGCGCGACCGGGGCAGTCCGGGCGCCCTGCCGAGTGCTTCCGGCACGGGTGAACGGGTCGTGTACTCGGTGGACGACGACCGGGTCTGGCTGGTCGACGAGAGGGGCCGGGTGCAGCGCACCTTCGGGGTGCGGCCGGGCACCGTCGACCCGCCGCCGGGAAAGTACTGGGTCACCTCCCGCACCCACGCGGCCACCGGCACGGACGGCATCCCGATCGAGCACGTGGTGCGCTTCACCACCATCGACGGCGTGACGATCGGCTTCAGCGCGGCCGTGGGTACCGGGTCCGGCTGGGCCGCCGAGACGGTGAAGACCGGCGGCATCCGGGAGACGCGGGCGAACGGCGACGCGATGTGGAGGTTCGCGACGATCGGCGTGCCGGTGATGGTGATCCGCTAGGCGCCCAGGGCCCAGACGCTCAGGGCCCGCTCAGGGTTCAGGCGCTCCGCGGGAGCTGCCGCGCCATGTCGTCCGTCGACTGCGGTGCCGTCGTGGCCGGTCGTGCGGTTCCCCGCGCCCCTTCGGCGCACGGCGGTCTGGAGACCACGGCCGCGGCCGCGCACGCCGCCAGCAGCTCGTGCATGGTCACCCCGGTGAGCGCGGGCGGCTCGGTCGGCTGTTCCGTGGGCCGCGAAGCGGACATGGGCGCCTCCTGACGTGCGGGGGCGGGCGTAGTTAGGCACACCTAACCACGGGCTGGGTACCATGTGACCACGCCCGGGACGTCCTGCGCAATATGTTGCCGACGGCCTGTCGGAAAGTTGATCCGTTCAGGCCGCGAGCGTCTCCAGGTCCGCGTCCGTCCAGCGCTGCCCGAGCCCGGTCAGCGTCACGTGCCGTACCTCGTCCGTCGTGTCCCCGACGGCCCGGTGGATGACGACCCGCAGCCGGTCCTCGGTCAGCTCCTCGACCTTGCCCTCGCCCCACTCCACGACCATCACCGAGTCGGGCAGGGAGATGTCCAGATCGAGGTCCTCCATCTCGTCGAGGCCGCCGGAGAGCCGGTAGGCGTCGACGTGGACGAGGGGCGGCCCGTCGCCGAGGGAGGGGTGCACACGGGCGATCACGAAGGTCGGCGAGGTGACCGCACCGCGCACCCCGAGCCCCTCGCCGAGTCCGCGGGTCAGCGTCGTCTTGCCCGCGCCCAGCTCTCCGGTGAGCATCACCAGGTCGCCCGCGCGCAGCAGCTCGGCCAGCCGTCGGCCCAGCTCCCGCATCTGCTCGGGGGAGGTGATCGTCAGCCGGGTCTCAGCGGGGTTGTGCGGTGCTGCTGGTGCTTCCATAGCCACTTACGGTAGCCCCTGCGGGCACCGCTCCGGCGCGGGTGAGCAGGTCGGCGAGCCGGTCGGTGACCACTTCCGGGTGCTCCAGCATGACGAGGTGCCCGGCGTCCGGCACCAGCACCAGCTCGGCGTCGGGCAGCAGGTCGGCGATGACCTCACTGTGCTCGCTGGGCGTGATCAGGTCCTGCACCCCGGCCAGCACCAGTACCGGGATGTCCCGGAAGCAGGAGAGCGCATCGGTCTTGTCGTGGTCCGTGAAGGCCGGGTAGAACTCGGCGACCACGTCGATCGGCGTGGACTCGATCATCCGCTCGGCGAACCGCTCGACCGCCGGGTCCACGTCCCGGGACGCGAACGAGTACCGCTTGATGATCCCGGCGAACAGGTCGGCGGTGGCCCGGCGCCCCTTCTCCACCAGTTCCGCCTGCTGCCCGAGCGCCTTCAGCACGCCGGGCAGGACCCGGCGCACCGCGTTGACGCCGGCCACGGGCAGCCCGAAGCTGACCTCGCCGAGCCGCCCCGACGACGTGCCGACCAAGGCGGTGGCGACGACCCGGTCCCGGATCAGCTCCGGGTGCTGGGCGGCCAGGGCCATGATCGTCATCCCGCCCATGGAGTGGCCGACCAGCACGATCGGCCCGTCCGGCACGGCCGCGTCGAGGACCGCCTTCAGGTCACGGCCGAGTTCCTCGATGGTGACGGGCACCCCGTCCTGGGACTGGGCCACGCCCCGCCCGGACCGCCCGTGGCTGCGCTGGTCCCAGTGCACGGTGCGCACGACCCCGCGCAGGGCCGCCCGCTGGAAGTGCCAGGAGTCCTGGCTGAGGCAGTAGCCGTGGCAGAAGACGACGGTGACCGGGGCGGGCGCCTTGCGGCCGAAGAGCCGGCGGCGGCGCGGGGAGACATGCGGACCCGGGTCGGGTTCGACGTCGTCGACCTCGTAGTACAGCTCCGTGCCGTCGTCGGCCGAGGCCTTGCCGGGCGTGCCGCGCAGGGTGCCGTAGGGGCCCGCCGAGTCCAGTGCCAGCCGGGCCCTGCGGCGCATCCCGCGGCCGACGGTCATCCGCTCGATGGCCACACCGGCGGCCGCGCCCGCGGCGAGGACGCCTATCGCGGCACCGGCGATGCCGGTCGCCCTGCGCCAGCTCGCCGACCCGGTGGCGGAGGCGACGGCCGCCGAGGCGACGACGTCCGCCACGGCCTCCGCACTGCTCTCGCTCACGTCCGCTCCTCTTCGCCGTACTGCAGTTCGCTGGATGAATGAAACAGGTGGTGCCGGTGTGGTGCGTGGTGTGCCGGTGGTGACAGGGGCGGTGGAGCGCAAGGCGCCCCGTACTGAAGGGGTTACCCCTCTTGTTCCCCGTTCACATAGACGCGAGGAACGCGCGTTCCGATCCGCGTGACGATTTCGTATGCGATCGTGCCGCAGGCCTGCGCCCAGTCCTCGGCGGTGGGCTCGCCCCGGTCGCCGGGGCCGAACAGCACCGCCTGAGCGCCCACTTCGGGTTCGTCCCCGCCCAGGTCGACCACGAACTGGTCCATGGCGACGCGCCCGGCGACGGTCCGCCACTTGCCGTCGACCAGCACCGGACCGGTGCCGGAGGCGTGCCGCGGAATGCCGTCCGCGTAGCCGACCGGAACGAGTCCGAGGGTGGTCGCGCCGGGGGTGACGTAGTGGTGGCCGTAGCTGACGCCGTGCCCGCCCGGCACATGCTTGACCAGCGCGAGCGAGGCGCTGAGCGTCATCACGGGCCGCAGGCCGAAGTCGGCCGGGGTGCCCAGCTCGGGGCTGGGCGAGATGCCGTACAGGGCGATACCGGTACGGACCAGGTCGAAGTGGGTCTCCGGAAGGGTCAGTGTGGCCGGGGAGTTGGCGAGGTGCCGCACCTCGGGGCGCACGCCCTGCTCCTCGGCGTACGCCACCATCTCGCCGAACCGGGCGAGCTGGGCGGCGATGGAGGGGTGCCCGGGTTCGTCGGCACAGGCGAGGTGGGACCACAGACCGGTGACCCGGACCAGTCCCGCGCGTTCGGCGCGCAGGGCCTCGCCGACCAGTTCGGGCCAGTCGGCGGGCTGGCAGCCGTTGCGCCCGAGCCCGGTGTCGGCCTTCAGCTGCACCCGGGCGGGCCGCCCCGCCTGCCGGGCCGCCTCCGTCACCTCCCGCAGCGCCCACATCCCGCTGAGCGAGACGTCGATGTCCGCCTCGACGGCCTGCCGCCAGGGCCCTCCCGGGACCCACAGCCAGCACAGGACGCGCGTGTCCAGACCGGCGGCGCGCAGCGCGAGGGCCTCCTCGGGCGTGGCGGTGCCCAGCCAGGTGGCGCCCGCCTCGACGGCCGCACGGGCGCACGGCACCGCCCCGTGGCCGTACCCGTCGGACTTGACGACGGCCATCAGGGCCGCGCCCTTCGCCCGGGCACGCAGGGTGCGCACATTGGCGCGCAGGGCGGCCAGATCGATCTCGGCCCGGGCGCGCAGGGGCGCGGTCGGCACAGCTGCAGTCTCACTCATGGCGCCCCCAGTCTCTCAGAGGGCCGCGGCGGCCCCGGGTGCAGTCCTAGCTACCGGGCCGCCTGCCCCACACGTAGACGTGGTCGCCCTTCTTCAGGACGTCCCACAGCTTGCGCGCGTCGCCGAGCTTGAGGTTGACGCAGCCCATGGAGCCGACGGTGGTGTAGATGGTGCCGTAGACGGCGTGGAAGGCCTCGCCGCCGTCGAAGAACTGGGCGTACGGCATGGGCTGGTTGTACAGGGTCGACACATGGTTCTTGTGCCGCCAGTAGATGGTGTGCCAGCCCTTGCGGGTGATGTGTTCGGGGCGCCCGCTGCGCATCGGGACCGGCCCGAACACCACCTTGCTGCCCTTCTGCACCCAGGTCAGCTGCCGGTCCAGATCGACACAGGCCACGCGGTACGAGCGGACCGGACACTTCTTGGCCGCGTTGGGATTCTTCTTCGCCGAGATCAGCATCATCGTCGACCAGGTGACGGGTCCGGCGAAGCCGATGGCGGGCTTGATCTTGTGCTTGACCTGGAAGGCGCGGATGGCCTTGCAGTCGACGGAGGACTGCTTGCCGTCCACCTTCCGCTTCAGCCAGCGCTCCACCTGACGCTGATAGGGACCGGCCTGCTTGCTGCACGTCACCCTCGCGACGGCGTCGTCGAGCGGCACGTACTCGATGAGGTCGTACGTCCCCGGAGCCGCTTCCCGGGGCTCCAGGGCGTCCTCGCTCCTGCTGGGCCTGTAGATCTTCGGCGGCAGCGCCTGGTCGGGCGTGTCGATCTGCCAGGGCTGCGACGGGCCGGGCGGGACACCGGGGACCAGTTCCGGGACCGGTGCCGGAGCCGGAGCAGGTGCCGGGGGTGCCGGCGTGGCTGCGGACAGGGGGGCGCCTACGGCGGTTCCGGCCGCCGGGAGGGCGGTCGCGGTGGCGAGCAGCACCGCGACGCCTCGGTACACGATTCGTCTGCTGATCATGCGATCAGCCAAACGTGCGGGCCTGCCGGATCCGGGGTGCCGCGCTGAGGGGTCACCCACGGGGTGGACCTGGGTACAGCCCATTCGGCAATCAGGTGCAGTCCGGGCGCGCCGCCCGCCCGGCATCGTCGAGGGCATGCGGACGAGACAGTGGTGGAAGACACGGGCAGGGGTCTATCTGGCGGTCGCCTTCGTGGCGGCCGGAGCGCTGGGAGCCGTTCAGCCGGCCACCGGGATCCCTGCGGAGGTCGTCCAACTGACCCAGTTCGGCCCGGCGCTGGGAGTGGGCGCGGCGGCGCTGCTGTGGCCCACCCCCACGCGCGGCCTGCTGGCCGGTCCCCCGGGACGTACGGCCCCTTCCCCGCGGCTGCTCCTCGCCGCACCTGTCCTGATCATCCTCTTCTCGGCGGTGCCGTACGCCCTCCTCACGCGCACCGCCCACGCCACGGACCCGCGCACCCTCGGCCACCCCTTCCTCCTCGTCGCCCTCGCCCAACTGGTCGGCGCCTGCGGCGAGGAGATCGGCTGGCGCTGCTTCCTCCAGCCCCTGCTGCGCACCCGATTCGGACCGCTCGCCTCGTCGGTGGCGGTCGGGCTGGTGTGGGGCCTGTGGCACGTGCAGGTGCTCGCACAGAGCCCGGCCTACGCGGCGGGCTTCCTGCTGGCGACGGTCGCGATGTCCGTCACCCTCGGCCTGGCCCTGGAGCGACTCGGCGGACTTCGCCGTCTGCTCCTCGCGGGCTGCTTCCACGCGCTGGTGAACCTCGGGATGCTGCTGTTCATGGACGAGGAGACGGGCAGAGCGATGCCGATGCTCCTCTTCGGCCTGGCCTGCGCCCTGACGGCGGCCCCCTGGACACGGCGCTCCTGGCGGCGCGCGCCGGTTACGATCCCGGCGACCACGGGGTGAACGGGGCGGGGACATGAGGGCGGGCTTCCTCAAGAGAGGCGACCGGGCGGCGCAGGGTGTGCGGGCCGACAGAGGCCAGGGCACGAGGACGGGGCTCCTCGGAAGAAGCGGCCGGGAGACACTCGGGCGGCACCGGGCAAGCGAGCCGACAGAGGCCGGAGCATGAAGACGGGGCTCCTCGGAAGAAGCGGCCTGGCGGCACCGGGCAGGCGGACCGACAGAGGCCGGGGCATGACGGCGGAACCGGGCATGCGGGCAGGGGGAGACCGGGGCATGACGGCGGAACCGGGCATGCGGGCAGGGGGAGACCGGGGCATGACGGCGGAACCGGCGCACACGCGGGGGCGCTTCCGGGGCGGCGCCTGGATCGCGCTCGGGCGATGCCAGGTGCTCGGGCTGCACGGGTTTCTCGTGGCCGGTGCCGGGATGCTGGTCGGCGGGGTGCTGGCGCTGCTGCCGGTCGGGGTCGGTTTCCGGCTGCTGCCGTCCGCGGCCGGGCAGCTGCGCCGGCTGTCCGACCGGTACCGCGCCCGGGCGGCCCGCTGGAGCGGACGCCCCCTCGGCCGGCCCGACCCCCTCCCCCACGGCACCTCGGCCCGCCGCACCGGCGCCGCGGTCCTCGGGGACGACGGCTTCTGGCACGACCTGCGCTGGGCCTGGCTGGAGCCGTGGACGGGCGGACTGCTGGCGGCTCTTCCACTCGCCCTGGTCGAGTACGGGGTGTTCGGCGCCCTCGTCCAGCCCTTCGTCTGGCGCCGGCTGGGCGACGGGAACTGGTACGCCTTCGTACCGGTCACCTCCACGGCCACCATGCTGGCGGCCCTGCTGCTGGGGCTGGCCCTGATCGCGGCGGGCCTGCGCCTGGCGCCGGTCATGACGGCCCTGCACGCCCGCCTCACCCACCGCCTCCTCTCCGTCCCGCGCACCGTCGAACTGACCCGGCGCGTGGCCCGCCTCACCGACACCCGGGCCGCCGCCCAGGACGTCCACGCGGCCGAACTCACCCGTATCGAACGCGACCTGCACGACGGCGCCCAGGCCCGTCTGGTGGCCCTGGGCCTCACCCTGGACGAGGCGACCCGCCTGCTGGAGAGCGACCCCGGCCGGGCCCGTGCCCTCCTCCTGGACGTCCGGGCCGCCTCCGAACGCGCGCTGCAGGACCTGCGCGACCTCGTGCACGGCATCCTTCCCCCGGTCCTGGCCGACCGGGGCCTCGCCGACGCGGTCCGCTCCCTGGCGCTGGACAGCCACCTGGACGTGGCGGTGGACGCCCGTCTGCCGCCGGCCCGCCTGCCCCCGCCCGTCGAGGCGGCGGCCTACTTCGCGGTGTCCGAACTCCTCGCCAACGCGGCCAAGCACGCGGACGCGACGCGGGTGGACATCACCCTCACCCACGACGGCACGCACCTGCGCGTGGGCGTCACCGACGACGGCCGCGGCGGAGCGGACGCCTGCGCCGGAACCGGACTGCCCGGGGTACGGCGCCGGTTGGATACCTTCGACGGCACGCTCGCCCTGCACAGCCCGCCGGGCGGACCGACCACCGCAACCCTGGAGATCCCGTGCGCGTCGTCCTCGCCGAAGACCTCTTCCTCCTCCGCGACGGCCTGACCCGCACCCTGCGCGAGCACGGCTGCGAGGTCGTCGCCTCGGTGGACAACGGCCCCGCGCTGGTCCGGGCCCTGACGCGGACGGACCTGGACGTGGCGGTGATCGACATCCGGCTGCCCCCGACGCACACGGACGAGGGCCTGAAGGCGGCCCTGGAGGCCCGCCGCAGCCGCCCGGGGCTGCCGGTCCTGATCCTGTCCCAGTACGTCGACCAGCTCTACGCCCATGAACTCCTCGCCTCCGGCGAGGGCTCGGTCGGCTACCTGCTCAAGGACCGCGTCACCCACACTGCGCAGTTCATCGACGCGCTGCGCACGGTCGCCACCGGCGGCACGGTGATGGACCCCCAGGTCATCGCCAAGCTCCTGACCCGCAGCGAGAAGCGGGGGCGCACCGGCTCCCTGACCCCCCGCGAACACGAGGTCCTCGCCCTCATGGCCGAGGGCCGCTCCAACACGGCCGTCGCCCAGGCGCTGCACATCAGCGAGAGCGCGGTGGCCAAACACATCGCGTCGATCTTCGCCAAGCTGCGCATAGAACAGTCCCCGGAGGACAACCGCCGGGTGCTGGCGGTGCTGGCGTATTTGAAGGGGTGAGGCGGGGGACCTCTCCGTCGGCGGTGCGGCTGCCGCCCCGAGGGGCTTGTCTACCTGCCGGGTCGAGCGGGCGGGTAGACGTCCCTCCAGGCCTCCGGAATCCGCGCGGCGACATCGTGCGCCCCCACCGGCGCCCCCTCCGCCGCGAACCGCCCCGCGAGCCCGTGCAGATACGCCGCCACGCTCCCCGCGTCCACCGCAGGCAGCCCCGCCGCCAGCAACGACCCGGCGAGCCCCGACAGCACATCCCCGCTCCCGGCCGTGGCCAGCCACCCCGTCCCCGTGGCATTCACCCGCACCGCCCCGCCCGCGAAGTCGGCGACCAGCGTCGTCGACCCCTTCAGCAGCACGGTCGCCCGGTAGACCGCCGCCAGCTCCCGCACCGCGGCCAGCCGAGCCCCCTCGACCTCCTCCCGCCGCACCCCGAGCAGCGCGGCCGCCTCCCCGGCGTGCGGGGTCATCAGCGTCGGCGCCGTACGCCCCCGCACCGCGTTCCGCTCGGCCAGCCGCAGCCCGTCCGCGTCCAGCAGCACCGGCACGTCGATGTCCAGCACCTCCGCCACGGTGGCCGCGTCGTCCCCGGCGCCGGGACCCACCACCCAGGCCTGCACCCGCCCGGCCTTGGCGGGCCCCTCGTCGGAGACCAGCGTCTCCGGGAAGCGGCCGATGACGGCGCCGGCCGCGGGCCCGACGTACCGCACGGCACCGGCGCCGCCCCGCAGCGCCCCGGAGACGGCGAGCACCGCGGCCCCGGGATACCGCGAGGACCCGGCGGCGATGCCCACGACCCCCCGCCGGTACTTGTCGCTCTCCGCCGCGGGCACCGGCAGCAGCCGCGCCACGTCCGCGTGCTGCAGCGCCTCCAGCTCGGCCTCGGGCGGCAGTTCGAGCCCGATGTCGACGAGCCGTACGGATCCGGCGTACTCCCGCGCCGGATCGATCAGCAGCCCCGGCTTGTGGGTCCCAAAGGTGACGGTGAGATCGGCCCGGACCGCCGTGCCCCGTACCTCCCCGGTGTCCGCCTCGACCCCGCTGGGCAGATCGACGGCGACGACTGGGGCCCGGGACCGCTCGACGGCGCCGGCGAGCGCCGCCGCGTCCGGCCGCAGCCCGCCCTTCCCGCCGATCCCGACGATGCCGTCCACGACGAGGTCGGACCGCTCGATCACCGGCTCGGCACCGCCGGGTTCCACGACCGAACCGCCCGCCCTGCGCAGGGCCGCGAGGCCACCGGAGTGCGTCCGCCCGGGCGAGAGCAGCACGGCCGTGACGCCGGCCCCGCGACGGGCCAGCCGCGCCCCCGCGTACAACGCGTCCCCGCCGTTGTCCCCGCTCCCGACGAGCAGCACCACCCGGCTGCCGTACACCCGCCCGAGCAGGTCCGCACAGGCAGCGGCCAGCCCTGCGGCGGCCCGCTGCATCAGCGCCCCGTCCGGCAGCCGCGCCATCAGCTCCCGCTCGGCCGCCCTCACCGTCTCCACGCTGTACGCAGTACGCATGGCTTCGAGTCTGCCCCGGAAACGCCGGTGACCGCACCCGGCTCGCTCAGCCCTCGGCGATCACCACGGCCGACGCCACCCCCGCGTCATGGCTGAGCGACACGTGCCAGGACTGCACGCCGAGTTCCGCCGCCCGTGCGGCCACGGTCCCCGTCACCCGCAGCCGGGGCTGCCCGCTGTCCTCGACGTACACCTCGGCGTCGGTCCAGTGCAGCCCGCCCGGCGCGCCCAGCGCCTTGGCGACCGCCTCCTTGGCGGCGAACCGCACCGCGAGGGAGGCGATACCGCGCCGCTCCCCGCTGGGCAGCAGCAACTCACTCTCCAGGAACAGCCGATCGGCCAGCCCCGGCGTCCGGTCCAGCGACGCCCGGAACCGATCGATCTCGGCGACGTCGATACCGACTCCGATGATGCTCATGGAGGGCAGCCTACGGTCAGCCGCCTGCGGCGACGGTCACTGCGCGAGCAGTCTGGCCAGCTCCGCCCGGGCGGCCAGCGTGTCGGGGTGGTCCGCACCGAGCACGCGCGCGCGGTCCTCGCTCACCTCACGCACCTGTGCCACGGCCGTCGCCACGTCGCCGGTCCGGGCGATGACCCGGGCTCGCCCGAACCTGGTTCTGAGCACCTCCGGGTGGAGGGGGTTGCCGTAACGGGCCAGCCGGGTCCGGAGCAGCACGTCGAGCTCGGCCAGTGCGGTGACCGGGTCGCCGAGCTCCGCCTTGAGCATGGCCATGTTGAAGCGGGTGATCAGAACCGCGGGATGCGAGTCACCGAGGGCTTCCCGCTGGTCCGTGAGCAACTCCTCGTGAAGTGTCAGCGAACCCGCGGGATCGCCCAGCTCCCAGGTGAAGCGCGCGATGTTCAGCCGTGCCAGCAGGGCGTTGGGGTGGTTCTCGCCGCGGATGCGCTGCACGTCCGGCAGCAGGGCCAAGAAGCCGTCGAGAGCTTCCTGTCTGCGTCCGGACTCCCCCAGGAACTTGCAGATGTTGAACCGGCTGAAGAGCACTTGCGCGTGGTCCTCGCCGAACACGGCGATCCGGTCCCGCAGGAGTTCGTCGTGCAGCGCCAGCGCCGTCTCGTAGCGGCCCAGCATGCCGTGCCAGTAGGCGATGTAGTGGCGGCTCTCCAGCACGGCCTGGTCGGTCGGCCCGAGCACCCGGCGCTGATCCTCCAGCAGCTGCTCGTGGAGCCGCAGCCCCTCCTGCATGGCCCCGCCCCGGCCCGTCCAGCGAAGCTGCGGTACGCATGCGTAGTAGCGGCGTTGCACAGATGCCCGCAGTGGCCACCTGCCAAAGGAGTGTGTCTTCCTGTTCCAGATACTGCGGCCACTGACGTCGTGGGCCGGGGCGCGATCTGGCGCAGCGAAAGGACCCTAGGATGAAGCGACTGATGGTCGTGTACGGGACCAGACCGGAGGCCATAAAGATGGCGCCCGTGATCGAGGCG
This sequence comes from Streptomyces sp. NPDC020362, assembly GCF_040642095.1. Classification (NCBI taxonomy): domain Bacteria; kingdom Bacillati; phylum Actinomycetota; class Actinomycetes; order Kitasatosporales; family Streptomycetaceae; genus Streptomyces; species Streptomyces sp. NPDC020362. The sequence goes on along the minus strand of NZ_JBFAET010000032.1, from coordinate 18,956 downwards.
CTCCGCCAGTCCCCGATGTTCCACCCGATGGTGACAGTGACCTCCCAGCACCGCGAGTTGCTCGACCAGGTGCACGCATTGTTCGGCATCCGCCCCGAACATGACCTGGATATCCTCACCCACCGCCAGTCTCTGGCCGACATCACCGTGCGCGTCCTCGATGGATTGTGTCCGCTGCTGCAGCGGGAGACTCCAGACGCCGTGCTGGTCCAGGGCGACACCACAACCGCGTTCGCGGGGGCTCTCGCCGCCTTCTACAGCCGTATCCCTGTGGTCCATCTGGAAGCCGGTCTGCGCACCCACGATCGGTACGCGCCCTTCCCTGAGGAGGTCAACCGTCGGCTCGTCACCCAACTGGCGTCCCTGCATCTGGCGCCTACCCGTCACGCCCGGGACAACCTACTGCGGGACGGTGTTGCCCCGTCGTCCGTCGTTGTCACCGGGAACACGGTCATCGACGCCCTGCGCTGGGCGGTCGGACGCAGGGTGCGCTACGGGGACCCGGCGCTGTCCGACCTCGACGACACGGCCCGCCGGGTCTTGTTGGTGACGGCCCATCGCCGGGAGGCGTGGGGGAATGGCATGGAGTCTATTGGTGGCGCTCTTGCTGATCTCGCACGAAGCGAGCCCGACCTGCTCATTGTGGTGCCACTGCACCCCAACCCGGTGGTGCGGATGACGATCCGGCCCTGGGTGCAGCATCTGGAGAACGTGCGTCTGACGGAACCTCTCGGCTATGGAGCCTTTGCCCACTTGCTGGGCCGCGCGCACCTCATACTCACCGACAGCGGCGGCGTCCAGGAGGAGGGCCCAGGTCTGGGCAAGCCTGTGCTGGTCATGCGGGACACCACGGAACGCCCCGAGGCCCTGAGGGCCGGCACCTCTCGGCTCGTGGGGACCAATCGCGAACGCATAGTGAAAGAGGTGCGGCGGCTCCTTCACGACCGATCGGCGTACGCAACGATGGCGAGGGCCGTCAACCCGTACGGCGACGGGCTCGCTGCGGACCGTACAGTACGGGCGATCGGTCACTGGCTGGGGCTGTGCGCGCGGCCCGCGGAGTTCGCCGCTGGCGACGCGTCAGCGCCAGAGGCTGCGCGTGTCGAACACGGCCTTCCCACGCAGCGCGGTCCGCTTCACCCCCCGGAAGGCGTCGTGGTCCACAAGCAGGACGATGACGTCCGCGTCTCGCACGGCGGTGGTGACGTCTACGAGTTCGACCCTGCCCGTACGTGCCAGTGACTCGGGGAGCGCCTGGATGTGGGGCTCTGCCACCAGTAGCTGGCCGACCTGGCGATCGGCCAGCTGCCTGACGATGTGCAGGGCGGGGCTCTCCCTGAGGTCGTCGATGTTCGCCTTGAAGGCGAGCCCGAGACAGGCGATCACCGGATCCTTGAACCGTCCGGCCGTGTGGATGACCTCGCCGAGGAGGTGGTTGGGCCGGTCGTCGTTTACCTCGCGGGCGAGGCGGATGAGCCGGGCCTGCTCGGGCGCGGCGGAGACGATGAACCAGGGGTCCACGGCTATGCAGTGCCCGCCGACGCCCGGCCCGGGCCGCAGAATGTCGACGCGGGGGTGCCGGTTGGCCAGGTCGATCACGTCCGCTACATCGGCGCCAAGCTGATCGCAGAGTATGGACAGCTCGTTGGCGAAGGCGATGTTGACGTCCCGGAAGGCGTTCTCGCTTAGCTTGGCAATCTCTGCCGTCGTGGCATCGGTTAGCAAGCATTCCCCTCTGGTGAACACCTCGTAGAGCTCTCGCGCCCGCAAGGCACAGCCTTCGCTGACACCCGCCACCACCCGGTCGTTGGTCACGATCTCGATCATCGTACGACCCGGCAGAACACGCTCGGGACAGTAGGCGACCCGAATGTCCGGCACAGCGGGCGTCTCGTGAGGGAACGTCAGATCGGGTCGGCTCTTTCCGAGCCATTGGGACAATTCCACGGTCGTGCCAGGCGGCGATGTGGACTCCAGAACGACGAGGTCACCCGTCTTGAGCACTCCCGCCACCGAGGCTGCGGCGGTACGTACGTACGACAGATCGGCGGTGCGGTCCTCGTGGAGTGGCGTAGGCACGGCGATGATGAAGGCATCGGCCGCCTCGGGCACCGCAGTCGCCCGCAAACGCCCCGTCGCCACGGCCCCGCTCACCGCCGCGGCCAGGTCGGGCTCGACGAAGGGGACACGGCCGGCGTTGACGAGGTCGACGGTGACGGAGTTGACGTCGACGCCGATGACATTGATTCCGTTGGTGGCGAGGGCAGCTGCGGTGGGAAGGCCGATGTAGCCGAGTCCGATGACGCAGACGGTGGGAAACACGAGGTGAATACCTTCTTGAGGATGGCCCGACGCTCACCGGCCGGGTGATGGTTTCGGCAACCTGGTTTCGCTGTGCTGGCGCCACGACATCAGATCGATGAAAAAACAAAGGGAAATCCGACGCCCCCTGTGACGTGATACCGACCAGAAAATACATGAACCGCAACCGCAACCCTTTGCGACGAACTGGCCCTGCGTGACGACTCAACGCGCGACGAGGCCAAAAACGCCTCCACTCAATTCTGCGCCGCGAAGAGGGCAGGATGCCGCGGGAAACCGACACTCGAAAAACGAGTCGACACCACAGAATCATCTCCGCCACATTGAAGCCTGGGATGGAGTTTCACATTCATCTATTCGGGCCGATTCGCGGAGGCAAGCCTGAACGGTCAACCAGTCAAGGCCGGTACGCCTCGGCCGAAGACATGACTGAAATCTGGCTGCTCAAACGTGGTGGACGTGCAGCATTCGACCTTGCCATCAATATATGTCAAGGCGACGACACAGCTACCATGTCTGCCATCAGATGCATGCAGATCGACAGCACCTTCCTGTGCCACTAGACGGCCGCCGCTAAAATTGACTGAACCCTCACAAGCAGAATGCCCGGCCCATCCTGACCCGCCGGACCGGCCGGACCAGCCGCGAAAGAATTGGTCGATGTGTCGCGTGTGCAGGTATGACCGACAGGGATACCGTCAGATTGCAGCAGATAACCATGCCGCGTAAAAACATGGGACCACCTCCACCCGTGAATGCCATTTACAGGAAAATAACTGCTTGGCAATGACATGTCAAGAGACTGTTTACTCATGTTTCATCGTATATGCGGTGCCCGCTTACAGCGGCTATTGAGCTTGAACTCGTGAAGTCGTCCGGGCGAGGGAGAGCCCTTCCTGCGAGGCAGCCGTCGACAAGGTCGGGGCCGGATCACCGGGGTATGCCCACGGCGGGACCAGGTGCGGAAGGTGGGCGGCGTCATCGAAAAGCCGGACTCCCCTTCGACCTGGAGAGCTTCTCCTGGGGCGCCAGCACGATGGCTTACCTGGGCGGCAGTGTGACGAAACTGGACACAGCGATCCGCGACGTCCCCACCGGCGCGATCTACGTCGACACAGAAGATCAACTGGCCACATACCAAGCCCGCTTCCATAACGTGAAAGCCATGGCACTCGAACCGGAACAGTCGCGCGACCTCATCCGGAGGATGGTGAAAGGGCTGTGAGGTACCCCATGACCACACCGGACAACTGGCGAAAGTCGCCCTACTCCGCCGGCGGCGATGGCGACGACTGCGTGGAGATCGCGAACTCCCGCACCCACATGGCCGTCCGCGACTCAAAGGCGCCGGCCAGAGCGATCCTCACCTTCCGGACCGGGACCTTCGCGGCCTTCGTGCAAGCCCTCGGCTCCTCGCGATCATGACAAGCCCCTGCTCCCAGTAGTCTTCGCCGTGACCGGTGATCCGTTGTTCAGCGGACGCCATGGCACACAACGGGAGGACAGCGCTTTGAAGTTGAAGGCACTGGGAACCGCACTCGCCACCGCTGCGCTCGTCGGTACGGCCCTCACCGGCACCGTCGCCGTCGCCGGTACCGCCGCCGCGCAGCCCCTCACGGCAACGGCCTCGGCCCTTCCGAAGGACTGCAGCAAGGCGATCGTCAACGTGAAGGCCAAGGAGACCGTCAACGTCCGCACCTCACCGAAGACGACCGCCACGGCCGTCGGCATCTGGGGCAAGGGCAAGAAGGGCTCGGTCTGCAACGACGGCAAGGCCTACCGGGGCGGCTCGTACAAGGCCTGCGGCAAGAAGAGCAACCTGTGGTACTACGGCGGCGACCGGAAGACCGGCTGGGTCCCGAAGACCTGCATCAACTGGTGATCTCCCGGTCGGCCGACGGCCCGAACGGCTGATCAAGGGGCGAACGGCTCACGGCCGTTCGCCCTTTTCCTCACTCCACGGTCACCGACTTCGCCAGGTTCCGCGGCTGGTCCACCTCGTTGCCCCGGGCCGTGGCCAGCTCGCAGGCGAAGACCTGGAGCGGCACCGTCGCCACCATGGGCTGCAGCAGGGTCGGAGTCGCCGGGATGCGGATCAGGTGGTCGGCGTAGGGAGCGACCGCCTCGTCCCCCTCCTCCGCGATGACGATCGTCCGCGCACCGCGCGCCCGGATCTCCTGGATGTTGGAGACGATCTTGTCGTGGAGGACGGACCGGCCCCGGGGCGACGGCACGACCACGACCACCGGCACGTCCTGCTCGATCAGTGCGATCGGCCCGTGCTTCAGCTCGCCCGCCGCGAAGCCCTCGGCGTGCATGTAGGCGAGTTCCTTGAGCTTGAGGGCGCCTTCCAGGGCGACCGGGTAGCCCACGTGCCGGCCCAGGAACAGGACCGTGTTCTTGTCGGCCAGCGAGCGCGCGAGCGCCCGTACCGGCTCCATGGTCTCCAGGACCCGCTCGACCTCGCACGAGATCTTCGACAGGTCCCGGATCACCGCTCCGATCTCGTCGCCCCACTTGGTGCCTCGCACCTGGCCCAGGTACAGAGCCACCAGGTAGCAGGCGACCAGCTGGGTCAGGAACGCCTTGGTGGAGGCGACGGCCACCTCCGGTCCGGCGTGTGTGTACAGCACCGCGTCCGACTCGCGCGGAATCGTCGAGCCGTTGGTGTTGCAGATGGCCAGCACCTTGGAGCCCTGCTCGCGGGCGTGCCTGAGTGCCATCAGGGTGTCCATGGTCTCGCCGGACTGGGAGATGGCGATCACCAGGGACCGTGAGTCCAGGATCGGGTCGCGGTAGCGGAACTCGCTGGCCAGCTCCACCTCGCACGGGATCCTCGTCCAGTGCTCGATGGCGTACTTGGCGATCAGGCCGGCGTGGAAGGCCGTACCGCAGGCGACGATGACGACCTTGTCCACCTCGCGCAGTTCGGACGGGGAGATCCGCACCTCGTCGAGGGTCAGCGAGCCGGACGGGTCGATGCGCCCGAGCAGTGTGTCGGCGACCGCCTTGGGCTGCTCGGCGATCTCCTTGAGCATGAAGTAGTCGTAGCCGCCCTTCTCGGCGGCCGAGGCGTCCCAGTCGACGTGGAAGGAGCGGACGTCGGCGGGGCGGCCGTCGAAGCCGGTCACCGTCGCGCCGTCGCGGCGCAGCTCCACCACCTGGTCCTGGCCCAGCTCGATCGCCGAGCGCGTGTGGTCGATGAAGGCGGCGACGTCGGAGGCCAGGAACGCCTCGCCCTCGCCGATGCCCACCACGAGCGGGGAGTTGCGGCGCGCGCCCACGACCACGTCCGGGTCGTCGGCGTGCACGGCTACCAGCGTGAACGCGCCATCCAGGCGCCGGCACACCAGCCGCATCGCCTCCGCCAGGTCGGCACCGGCGGAGAACTCCTCGGCCAGGAGGTGGGCGACGACCTCGGTGTCCGTCTCGGAGGCCAGGTCGTGCCCCCGCTCCGCCAGTTCCGCCCGCAGCACCGCGAAGTTCTCGATGATGCCGTTGTGGACGACGGCGACCCGGCCCGCGTTGTCCAGGTGCGGGTGCGCGTTCGCGTCCGTCGGGCCGCCGTGGGTGGCCCAGCGGGTGTGGCCGATGCCCGTCGAGCCCGTGGGCAGCGGCCGGTCGACCAGCTCCTTCTCCAGGTTGACGAGCTTTCCGGCCTTCTTCGCCCCGGCCAGCCCGCCGTCCGCCAGCACGGCGACGCCCGCCGAGTCGTACCCCCGGTACTCCAGCCGCTTCAGCCCGGCCATCACGACGTCGAGCGCCGACTGCGTTCCTACGTATCCCACGATTCCGCACATGAGCGGCAGCCTACGGTCCGTCAGCCGCTCGAAGTGGCTGGCGCGTGCCCGAAATCGGAAATTCCCGCCGGGGTTCGAGGGCCCCGGCGGGCTGTTTTCGGCTTTCAGCCGAGCTTGGCGACCTGTGCGTCGACGATCTCGGTGGGGAAGTCGAAGTCCTTGCCGGTGGCGGCCGACGCGATGTTGAGGACGGGGAAGTAGGCGAGGGTGGCACCCTTGCGCACGACGGTGCCCTTCACCGGCGCCTTCACGCCTTCCTCGGCGTCGACGAACCAGGTCAGGGCGACCGCCTCGTCGGCACCCTGGGGCGCGGTGCCCGTGACCACCTTCAGGATCTTGGTCTTCTCGCCGTCCACGGTGAACGAGAAGCCGCCGGAGCACTTCGCCGCGGCCGTCCGGAGGTCCTTGAGGGCCTGCTCGGCGCCGCCGTTGTCGTAGGAGGCCAGCGTCTCGACGGTCTTCGACCGGTCGGTGAGAGCGAGCATCTTGTCCTCGGCGCTCGCGCCCGCGGCGGGCTTCTTCGCGTCACCCGTCCACGACCGCTTCACCGTGGTGGCGGGCTTGCCGACGTAGGAGCCCACCTGAAGGTAGGCCAGCGGCTTGCACACGGGGTTGTCCGCCGTGACCTTGTCCTGCGCGATGTCGTCCTGCGCCGGCACCTTGGTGACGACCTTGCCGCTCTTGACGTCCGCCTGCGTGAGCGCGGCCTTCTCCAGCTCGGCGGCGCTCAGTGCCTTGCCGGGGGCCGCCGGGGCGCTCTTGTCGGCCTGGGCCGCCTTGCCGTTGTCCCCCTTGTCGCCGGACGAACCGCCGCAGGCGGTGGCGAGCAGGGCGAGGGCGGCGGCCGAGGCGGCGACAGCGGCACGACGAACGACGGTACGTCTCAAGTGAGTGGCTCTTTCTCTTGCGATCCGCACGACCCACGGGAAGCGGGCGGCGTCCGCGTCGGCCCCTGTGGATCTTTGCTTGCACTTTAGACACGGCAGACCCACAGTTGATCACGCAATTACCACCCGGTATCCATCCGTGACACCGACGTGATCTTGACGGCCTCCCGCCCCGGCGGCCACGCCCCGCGGCCGACGGCACGTGACGCACCCCACCCCGCCACCCCGTTCAAACTCCGTTAACAATGGACTGTGATCTCTCCGGTCTCCTCGATGCCCCGGAGCGCCCACCGGTCACGGCCGGAGGCGACTCCCTACGTCGACCTCACCCGCGCCGAGTGGAGCGCGCTGCGCGACAAGACACCGCTCCCCCTCACCGCCGAGGAGGTCGAGAAGCTGCGCGGCCTCGGCGATGTCATCGACCTCGACGAGGTGCGGGACATCTACCTCCCGCTCTCCCGCCTCCTCAACCTCTACATCGGCGCCACGGACGGCCTGCGCGGCGCCCTGAACACCTTCCTCGGCGAGCAGGGCTCCCAGTCGGGCACCCCGTTCGTCATAGGCGTCGCCGGGTCCGTGGCGGTGGGCAAGTCCACCGTGGCCCGTCTGCTCCAGGCCCTCCTGTCCCGCTGGCCGGAACATCCGCGCGTCGAGCTGGTCACCACCGACGGCTTCCTGCTTCCCACCGAGGAACTGCAGGCCCGTGGCCTGATGTCGCGGAAAGGGTTCCCCGAGTCGTACGACCGCCGGGCGCTGACCCGCTTCGTCGCGGACATCAAGGCCGGCAAGGACGAGGTGTCGGCCCCCGTCTACTCCCACCTCATCTACGACATCGTCCCGGGCGAGAAGCTCACCGTCCGCCGCCCCGACATCCTGATCGTCGAGGGGCTCAACGTCCTCCAGCCCGCCCTGCCCGGCAAGGACGGCCGCACCCGGGTCGGTCTCGCCGACTACTTCGACTTCAGCGTGTACGTCGACGCGAGCGGCGAGGACATCGAACGCTGGTACCTCAACCGCTTCAGGAAGCTGCGCCAGACCGCCTTCCAGGACCCCGACTCGTACTTCCGCAAGTACACCCAGGTGTCCGAGGAGGAGGCGCTCGACTACGCGCGCACGCTGTGGCGCACCATCAACAAGCCCAACCTCGTGGAGAACATCGCTCCCACCCGCGGCCGGGCCGGCCTGGTCGTCCGCAAGGGCCCGGACCACAAGGTCCAGCGGTTGCGGCTGCGCAAGCTGTAGGGCGCCGCCGCTGCCCGGCCCGAAGCGGCTCCGGGCCGGGCAGCGCGAGCGCACGTCGCGGACGGGCGGCTCCTAGAGCCGCCGCTCGCAGTTCGAGGCGATGTTGTCGCCGGGGTCGGCGAACACCACGTCGCTGCCGCCGCCGCAGTTCACCGTGTCACCGCCGGCGTGGTCCTCCACGCCGATCGTGTCGTTGCCGCCGTTGGTGGTCACGTTGTCGATGCCCGTGCCGGCGTCGACGGTGGTGTTGACCGGAACATTGGTCGTGGCGGTGTCGTTCTGGTCGTCCAGCGCTATGGCGAGCCGCGTGACGGTGCTGATGCTGCCGCAGTCGGCGGTGTTGGCGGACACCCGTGTGCACCCCGGACCTATCGCGACACCCGTGGCGTCCGTGAGACGCAGATGGCCGCCCGAAACAGTGGCCGTGACCTGGTTCTGAACGCCGGTGCGCGCCTGGAGCCCGGCAAGGCCGCCGAAGATGCGGAACGCCGTGGAGCCCGGTGTCTGGGCGGCGGCGGGAGTGGCGAACGAAACGACGACGACACCCGCGACCAGGGCCGGACCTGCCGCTCGCTTCAGGGTGCTGCTCACGATCTTCATACTGTGCTGCTCTCTTCCGTCGAGGCGGGGCGCCAGACAAGGGCCCCTCGACAAAAGTGAAACAACCAGTCACCACTCATGCACTCTCAGTTGCGTTCCTTCGGGTGACGCAGCCGGTGCGCACGTGTGCGCCGGGCACCGCCGGGGACGGATCCGCCCCGGACGGCGTCCTGCGGAACCAGGGCCTTTCTTTCGGCCCCGGCAAGATCCGAAAGCCAGGCCCTAGCCGAGCGCCGACTTCACCGCATCGGCCAGGCGCCCGGCAACCGACCGTGCCTGGTCGATGTCGGCCGCCTCGACCATCACCCGCACCAGCGGCTCCGTACCGGAAGAACGAAGCAGCACCCGCCCCGTCCCACCGAGTTCACGCTCGGCCTCGGCGACGGCGGCAGCCAGGTCGGCGGAGGTCGTCACCCTCGACTTGTCCACGTCGGGGACGTTGATCAGCACCTGCGGCAGCCGCTCCATCACGGACGCCAGCTCGCGCAGCGTACGGCCGGTCTGGGCGACCCGGGCGGCCAGCAGCAGGCCCGTCAGCGTGCCGTCGCCGGTCGTCGCGTGGTCGAGGATGATCACGTGCCCGGACTGCTCGCCGCCGAGGGCGAAGCCGTGCTCCTTCATCTCCTCCAGCACGTACCGGTCACCCACGGCGGTCTGTACGAGCCGGATGCCGGCCCGCTCCATCGCCAGCTTGAAGCCGAGGTTGGACATGACCGTGGCGACGACGGTGTCCGAGCGCAGCTCGTCCCGCTCGCGCAGCGCCAGCGCGAGCACGGCGAGGATCTGGTCGCCGTCCACCTCGTCGCCGGTGTGGTCCACGGCCAGGCAGCGGTCGGCGTCCCCGTCGTGCGCGACACCGAAGTCGGCGCCGTGCTCGAGGACCGCGGCCTTCAGCTTGTCCAGGTGGGTGGAGCCGCAGCCGTCGTTGATGTTGAGCCCGTCCGGCTCGGCACCGATCGTGACGATCTCGGCGCCGGCCCGCGAGAACGCCTCCGGCGAGACCCCCGCGGCCGCGCCGTGCGCCTCGTCCAGGACGATCTTCAGGCCGTCCAGCCGGTTCGGCAGCACCGACAGCAGATGGCCGACGTACTGCTCGAAGCCCTCGTCGTACGACCGCACGCGCCCGACCCCGGCACCGGTGGGCCGCTCCCAGGGCTCACCGTGACGGTGGGACTCGTACACGGCCTCGATCCTGTCCTCCAGCTCGTCGGCGAGCTTGTGGCCGCCGCGGGCGAAGAACTTGATGCCGTTGTCCGGCATGGCGTTGTGGCTGGCGGAGAGCATCACGCCGAGGTCGGCGCCGAGCGCACCGGTCAGGTGGGCCACGGCGGGCGTCGGCAGCACGCCCACGGTCAGCACGTCCACACCGGCACTGGCCAGGCCCGCGACCACGGCCGCCTGAAGGAACTCCCCGGACGCACGCGGGTCCCGTCCGACCACCGCCGTCGGCCGGTGGCCCTCGAAGGTGCCCGCCTCGGCCAGCACGTGCGCCGCCGCGACGGACAGGCCGAGCGCCATCTCGGCGGTCAGGTCCGCGTTGGCGACACCGCGCACGCCGTCCGTACCGAAGAGTCGTCCCACGTGTCCTCCTGAGGAAGCGTCCTTGCTGCCTTGCATGGTGGCAGCAGCCAGGTCATCCGATCACACCAGCCGTTGAGCGTCTTGTGTCGTTATACGCCCTTGGCCGGGATAAACGAACGCCCCGACGGCACATGTGGCGTGCCGCCGGGGCGTTCGGAGTACGAGCAGGCAGCTGCTGATTAGCGCTTGCTGTACTGCGGGGCCTTGCGGGCCTTCTTCAGACCGGCCTTCTTGCGCTCGACCGCACGGTCGTCGCGCTTGAGGAAGCCGGCCTTCTTCAGCGGGCCGCGGTTGTTGTCGACGTCGGCCTCGTTCAGCGCACGGGCGACACCGAGACGGAGCGCACCGGCCTGACCGGAGACACCGCCACCCGCGATGCGGGCGATGACGTCGTAACGGCCCTCGAGCTCGAGCACCTTGAAGGGCTCGTTGACTTCCTGCTGGTGCACCTTGTTGGGGAAGTAGTCCTCAAGGGTGCGACCGTTGATCTTCCACTTGCCGGTGCCCGGGACGATCCGGACGCGGGCGATGGCGTTCTTGCGGCGGCCCAGGCCGGCGGCCGGCTGGGGCTCACCGAAGCGGGAGGCCAGGGACTCCGAGGTGTACTCGCCCTCGACGGGGACCTCGGACTCGGTGGTGTAGCTCTCGATGTCGATCTCTTCGATCGGCTGCTCGGCAGTGGTCTCGGCCACGATTCTCCTCAGATTCTCTTCAGTCTTAGGGGGTGGCCGGACTTACTGCGCGACCTGGGTGATCTCGAACGGCACCGGCTGCTGCGCAGCGTGCGGGTGCACGTCACCCTTGTAGACCTTCAGCTTCGAGAGCATCTGACGGCCCAGCGTGTTCTTGGGGAGCATGCCCTTGACGGCCTTCTCGACGGCCTTCTCGGGGTTCTTCTCCAGCAGCTCGTCGTAGCGGACGGAGCGCAGACCACCCGGGTAGCCGGAGTGGCGGTACGCCATCTTCTGGGTCCGCTTGTTGCCGGACAGGTGCACCTTGTCGGCGTTGATGATGATGACGAAGTCACCAGCGTCGACGTGCGGAGCGTAGATCGGCTTGTGCTTGCCCCGGAGAAGGGTCGCTGCGGTGGTGGCGAGACGGCCCAGGACAACGTCCTGAGCGTCGATGACGTGCCACTGGCGCGTCACATCGCCGGGCTTGGGGCTGTACGTACGCACGGTTCGTAGCCTTCGCTTCGAGTGAATGGTCCTGAACAGGTCACCGAAACGATCACGACAGCCTCGACCGCACCACGGTGACGCAAACCGCGTGCTGATCGCTGGTCATCGGCCCGGTGGACCGGTGTAAGGGCCCGTCCCGTGAGAATGAGCAAGCCAATACACAACGAAGAAGCAGAGTACCTGGGCGTACCTGGACGGGTCAAAACGAGGCATGCCGACGGACAAACGCGGCATGCCGACGGACTCGCTCCAGCATCCCCCGGCCCCCGTCTAAGATGCGCCCCATGAGTTACGGGCAGGGGGGACCCCAGTCTCAGTGGGATCCCTGGAAACCGCATTCGCAGCAGCCCTGGAGCAGTGACGGCGACGACGGGACTCCGGACTGGGCAGCACTCGCCGAGGCCTCGGAGACACGGAACAAACGCCGCAGGCTGCTGTTCATCGGCGGCGGCGCGCTGGCCACGATCGCCGTGGGCACGGCCGTCGCCATGGCCGTCGTCTCCGCGAACAGCGACAACAACGCCTCGGGCAACCCCACCAACCTGCCCGCCAGCGCCTCGCTGCCGAGCGGCTCGGCCACCGCGCCGTCCTTCGCCCCGACCAGCGCCCCGCCCCCGCTGGACCCGACGGACTTCATATCCAGCGTGAAGAAGGACACGGCGCCGCTCAGCCCCGACACCCTCTTCCCGGGCACGCAGCTGACCATGGGCAGCACGGTGTACAAGAAGGGCCCCACGGCCGACACCAAGAGCTGCGCCACCGCCGCCGGCGGCACCCTGCCCAAGGTCCTCACCGGGAACGGCTGCACCCGCCTGATGCGCGCCACCTACACCAACGGCGGCACCGCGGTCACCGTCGGCGTCGCCGTCTTCGACACCGCGGCCCAGGCGGCGAAGGCCAAGGCCCAGACCAACGACCAGAGCATCGTCCACTCGCTGTTCGGCAAGGGCGTCAAGCCCTTCTGCGACGGGGCGTTCTGCCGCTCGACGAGAAACGCCTACGGCCGCTACGCCTACTTCACGATCACCGGCTTCACCAGCGGCAAGGACGTGACCAAGAAGGACACGAAGGCCTTCGCCACCGGTGACGACCTGGCGGAGTTCACCTTCCGCCAGATCAACCGGCGCGGCGAGGCCCAGGCCTCGGCCGCGGCCCAGGGATAGGCCGACCCCGGCGGCCCCGGCCGCCGCAGAGCGGCGCGGAAGGTCATCGCCTCACCCAGATCCGGTACCGGCCGTCGTTCTCGCTGGACCGCGCGGCGCCCAGCAGGCGGTACCGCCCGCTGTCGCGGACCGCGGCGGCGACGACGGGGTCCATCCTCGGTGCGGCGGCCCCGTCGAGCACGACCAGGTCGAACCAGCCGTCGGCGAGTGCCCGGCGGTAGCCGTCCGCGCCGTGATGCAGGGTGCCGCGCGCATCCCGGTACCGGACGTGACCGAGCGACGTCCACCGGGTGCGGTCGGTGATGTCCCGCAGGTAGTACGCCGGGATGCTCGGCGTCGAAGCGAGGTAGTGGCCGGCGCCGGGAGTGACGTACTGCCGCAGTGTCGTCGTCAGCCGGCTCGCCTCGGGCCACGAGGTGAACCAGGCGGTCGCCCCGGTCGTCCCCACGCACAGCGCGGCGACCCACAGGGCACAGGCCAGCTGGGCATGCCGGAAGTGGGCGCCCCCGAGCCGGGTCAGTCCGACACCGGCCATGGGCGCCGCGAACAGCAGGCCGAGTCCCGGGCCCGTCGGGCGGGCGGCGGAGGTGAGGCGCAGCTGCCAGGCCAGCACGAGCAGGGCGGTGCCGCACAGCAGCAGCCCCAGCACGGCACGCCGCACTGCGCCCGGGACCCCGAGGCGCGCGGCCGACGGTGATTCGTTCATCCGGCCCCTGAAGGCATACGCGACGGCGCCACCGCACGCGGTCAGGAGCAGCGGACCGCTCCACAGCGCGGCACTGCGCAGCAGCTCCGATGTGCTGCGCGTGCCCTGCCCGGGTGGGGAGACGACGGCCCGCAGGCCGCCGAGTACGTCGGCGAGGTGGAGCCAGACGAGGGCCGGGGCGGCCACGGCGATCACCAGCAGTCCGGCCCGTGCGAGGCTCACCCTGCCGCCCTGCTGCCAGGTGACGAGCGCGGCGAGACCGGCCAGGCCCGGCAGGCAGAGCCCGGCGGCGGGCCTGGCGCCGATCGCCAGGAGCGCGACCGGCGCGGCCAGGAGCATCACGGCGAGCGGCGCCCGGGCGGTCCGTACGATGATCCAGGCCGCGAGGGCGAGCAGGAAGACTGCCGCCGAGTCGTGGGTGGCGGAGTGGCCGAGCACGATCGTGGACGGGAGCACGGCGAAGAGCGCGGCCGCGGCGAGCGCCGGCCGCTCGCTGAACAGCCGGCGCGTCAGGGCGTACAGCACCGCGGTCGCGCCGAGCATGAAGCACAGGCTGAGCAGACGAGCGCCCGCCAGTCCGAGCGCCGCGTCCGCGAGCGCGGCCGGCACCGGATAGAGCAGCCGCGCGGCCGAAAGGTGACTCCCGAGGTCCGCCGGCACCAGGTTGCCGTGCAGCAGCCGGGCGATCTGCGCATGGCCGGAGCTGAGGTAGGCCGCCTCCTCCTGGAAAGCCGTGTTCTCCAGCCGGAGGGACAGTGCCGCCTGACAGGCCAGGACACACAGCAGCACCGCCCGGCTGACCCAGGTGCGCCGCCGGCACGCCGCCATGCTCCAGGCGGCCTCCGGCGGCGTGGGCGCGTGTCGGGCCGGGGCCTGCTGGACGCCGGGCTGGGCGGGGACGGAGTGGACCGCCTCGGGTCCGCGCGCCGGGGACGTCATCCGACTTTCCGCACGTCGAAGCCGTAGAGGGGGTTCTTGGCGAGGCGCCGGAACTCGGCGAGGCCCTCCGTGTTCACCGACAGGCGCCAGTCCTGGCGTTTGTCGTGGTCGAACCAGGCGAATCCGACGATGTCCCGGTCGGCCGAGACACCCTCGAAGAGGGCACGGATGTCGCCCTTCCGGTGGCCGCCCCCCATGGCGCCCGTCTCGAGGATGAGGAGCGGCTTGTGGCTGAACCTGCGCAGCTCTCGCAGCGTCGGCCCGAACAGGCCCTTGAAGGTGTGCGGGTCCCAGTCGGTGAAGTACCCCACCAGGCCCTTCCAGTCGACGTAGCGGTCACCCGGGTAGAAGGGCTTGAGGTTCGTGTGCTTGCCCGGCGACATGATGTTCGGCGTCCAGGTCCAGATCACGTTGGTCGCGCCGACGCCCTTGAAGACGTCGTGGATGTGCCGCCAGGCCCGGACGTACTCCTGAGGCGTGGTCCGGGTGGTTCCCCACCTCTCCCAGTTGCCGTTCATCTCGTCCGCGAAGCTGATCGCGATCGGGATGTTCAGGGTGCGCACCGCTCGCGCGTAGGACTTGATGTAGCGGTCGGTGGCGCCGTCGGCGATCTCGGTGACGGTCCGGTTCTGCGGCTCCCAGGACACGACGGTCAGTGCGCCGGACCGCCAGGCGTTGCGCACGCCCGTGGCGTCGAATCCGTCACCCCAGGCGGCGTAGTACACGAGGAGATTCGGCCTCTTGCCGACCATCCTGGTGTAGTCGTCCACCGGGTCCATGTCGTGCGGGGCCTGGGGCCGGGAGAGCCCGAAGTACTTCTTCGGCGGATGGAGCAGGTGGCGTACGTCGTAGGGCCGGTCCCGGTGTGCCGCCGTGGCGGGGGCACGGTGGGCGGGGGCGGCCGAGGTGCAGGCGGCCACCGTGACCACCGCGGCGGTGAGCGGCACGAGCAGGGCAGTGGCGAGGCGGGACATGCGCATCAGTCGGCTCCCATCGGGCGGGGCGGTAGCAGGACTCGTCCGACGATCAGCGCGTAGAAGAGACCCGAGGACAGAAGGAGGGCGAAGTCGTAGGGGTTCAGGGTGAGGGTGCGCCAGACGGCGGCGCCCACCCAGAGCAGCGCGGTGCCGCCACCCCACAGCCACACGCCCCTCGTGCGCCGTCCGGTCCCGTTCCGCTTCGCGGCGGAGGAACCGGTGGCCTGCCAGCCAAGGCGGCGGCCGCGCAGGATGTCCCAGATCGCGAAGACGTGCGCCCAGCCGTACATCATGCGCACGGCCCACGCCTCCAGGCGGTAGGGGACCCGGTGCCACAGTGGGAACACGGCCGTCGTGTAGACGACGCTGGGCAGCACCAGCCAGAGGCTCTCGACGCAGGGCTTGTCGGGGTACACCAGCAGCAGAACGATCGGGATCGCCGGTGCGGCGAAGGTGAACAGGGCCGTGTGGACGTAGTAGAGGAAGCCGGACAGGTAGCAGAGCCTGCTGGAGAACCTCATCCTGGTCCGCCAGAACTTCGCGCTGCCGAGCAGGCTCATCGAGCCGGTGCACCAGCGGTACTGCTGGTTGAAGAACGCGTGGGCGTCGTCGGGGCACACCCCCGCCGACAGCGCGACCGGCACATAGCGCAGATCCCAGCCAAGGCGCCGGAGGTCGAAGCCGGTGTGCACGTCCTCGGAGTGCTCGATGAGGGTGGTGCCGCCGTTCTCCTCCAGCGCCGCCCGCCGGTAGACGGCGCAACTGCCGACGCAGATCGCCCCGTCGCGGCTCTGCCGGGACACCTGCACGGCCCGGTAGAACAGCTCCTGGACGGCGCCGGCCCCGCGCTCGATCCAGTTCTGGGCGTCGAGCACCCGGAAGTACTGCGGGGACTGGACGATGGCGAGCCGCTCGTCCGCTTCCAGATACGGGAGCAGCTCCTGGAGCAGATCCGCGCGGGGCGCGAAGTCGGCATCGAGGACGAGGATGTACTCGCCGTCCGTGAGGCCGAACCCGAAGTGCAGGTTGCCCGCCTTCTTGAACCAGCCGCGGTTGGTGCGGGTGCCGTAGCGGAAGCCGAAGTCGGCTGCCATGGCGCGCAGTTCGGGGTTGTCCGAATCGTCGAGGACGAACGGCTCGCAGGCACCCGGATAGCCTTGCGCGAGCGCTCGTACATGGGTCCAGGTGTTGTGCAGCACCTCGATCGGCTCGCCGCACACCGGCAGGAAGATGTCGACGGACGGATAGCTGTCCGGGCGCCAGCCGGCCACGAGTCCTCGATGCCGTGCGAGGTCGAAGTCGCGGCTGAACAGGTTCACCCGCAGCGAGATCAGGTAGTAGAGCAGGGTGAATGCCAGCAGCGGGACGAGCAGCCACAACAGCGGTGTGCTGGCAGCCAGTCTGAACTGGCTCACCACCAGGCAGCCCATGCTGACGAGCGAGGTGACGACCAGCACCGGCAGGCGGCGCCCGGCGTAGGCGTATTTCTCGGTGTCCGACGGCGGTAGGGGCAGCAGACCAGGGGATGCCGGTGCGACCGGCTTCGGTCTGAGGGTCTGTTGCCGTCTTGCCCCGGGCCGCAGCTCATGGGCGGCCTCAATTGAACGCATATCCGGGAAATTTAGGAGCGGGTCCTCGGAAACGTCACGGCAACGCGATCAACCGGACCCGCATTTAACCCTAAGTAACGGAATACCTACTGGAAATAAACTAAAACGATGCTGATACGACAAACATCCGAAAAGGGCGATCAGCTGCCTGCGTCCTGCAGGTGACTAGCAGCCTGCGCACCCGCGCGCCCCGGGCAGCGAGCGCTTGTTCCGCGCCTCCAGGTTCCGTGCGGCCAGCAGCTCGTCGGCGGGGTAGCCGACCTCCTCCAGAGTCAGCCCGTGCGGTCGCACGACATGCACGGCCGAGTCGCGGACGCCCGCGGCCAGCACCTTTCCGGGCCACTCGGGACCCCGGTGCCCGTCCCCGACGAACAGCAGCGCGCCGATCAGCGAGCGCACCATGTTGTGACAGAACGCATCGGCCCGGACGGTCGCGGTGATGATCCCGTCGGCCCCCCGCACCAGGCTCAGCTCCTGGAGCGTACGGATCGTGGTCGCGCCCTCACGCCGCTTGCAGTACGCGGCGAAGTCGTGCTCGCCGAGCAGCGCCCGCGCCGCCTCGTTCATGGCGTCCACGTCGAGCGGCCAGTCGTGCCACAGGACGTGGCCGCGCAGCAGGGGGTCCACTCCCCCGGGACTGTCGGTGACGCGGTACGCGTAGCGCCGCCAGACGGCCGAGAAACGGGCGTTGAAGCCGTCCGGGGCCTCGGTCAGGCTCCAGACCCGCACGTCCTTGGAGAGCCGCCCGGCGAGCCGCTTGAGCAGCTTCTCGCGGTGCTCCGCCCACAGCTCCTCGGGCAGATCGACGTGCGCGACCTGACCGCGCGCGTGCACACCGGCGTCCGTCCGCCCGGCCACGGTCAGCTCGTACGTCTGCTTCGACCGCGTCACCGTGCGCAGCGCGTCCTCGATCTCCCCCTGCACGGTCCGCCTGCCGCCGGCCTGCTTGGCCCAGCCGTGGAAGTCGGAGCCGTCGTACGACAGGTCGAGGCGGATACGGACGTGACCGGGCTGTACTTCACTCACAAACAGATCCTCTCAAGCTCCGGCTTCTCCCAGGTACGCGAAAGCGGGCCCGCCCCGTAGGGCGAACCCGCTTCCTGCGTCAGGCAGAGCCTCAGGCGTCCTTCGACTCCTCGGCCGGAGCCTCGGCGGCGTCCTCGACCTGGGTCTCCTCGACCTTGGTCTCCTCGGCCTCCTTGACCGCACGCTTGGTGGCGGCCTCGGCCTCACCCACGGCCTTCTGCTGCACCGTCAGCGCCTCGACCAGCTCGATGACAGCCATGGGCGCGTTGTCGCCACGGCGGTTACCGATCTTGGTGATGCGGGTGTAGCCACCCGGACGGTTCTCGTAACGCGGGCCGATCTCGGTGAAGAGCGTGTGGACGATGCTCTTGTCCGTGATGACCTGGAGCACCTGACGGCGGTTGTGAAGGTCGCCCTTCTTCGCCTTGGTGACCAGACGCTCGGCGTACGGGCGCAGGCGGCGGGCCTTCGCCTCGGTGGTGGTGATACGGCCGTGCTCGAACAGCGACTTCGCGAGGTTCGCGAGGAGCAGCTTCTCGTGCGCGGCGCTGCCGCCCAGACGGGCACCCTTGGTGGGCTTCGGCATTGTTCTTCTCCTGTGTGTCTGCCCCGGCCGTGTCAGGTACCGGAGTCAGTATCCGAGCGGGCGGTTGCCCGTCGGAGATCCGAGGCGTCCCCGAAGGGAAGCCCCGGAGGGGGCGCGGGGAACTGCGCGATCAAGCGCAGCGCACCCGCACCCGGGATCGGACCGTCGGTCCCGAGCTCTCAGTACTGCTCGGTCTCGACGAAACCGGCGTCCGCGTCGTCGTCGGCACCGAAGGCGTCGGCGGCGGCGGTCGGGTCGAATCCGGGCGGGCTGTCCTTGAGGGCCAGGCCCATGCCGGCCAGCTTCGCCTTGACCTCGTCGATGGACTTCGCACCG